>JAYUBA010000639.1:0-5970 GCA_043741075.1 Frigoriglobus sp. | reverse complement strand
GGGGCGTAAGCCCCCTGTGCCCGACAGCACACAGGGGGCTTACGCCCCCCGCTCAGACGAGATCGGCGCGTCCACCCTCGCCCCTGCTGGCCTCGACGCGCTCCGCGCCGCGCTCGGCGACATCGTAATGTCACTGGCGCGCCCGGCGCTGGCGCCGAGCCAGAGCCGGTGCCGGCATCACGTACTCGCGTGCCTGGAGCGGCTGCGCGAGGCTCACGCGCTCGCCGCGAACGGCGACCCGCCGGAGCTGCTCGCGCTCGCGCTGCGCGGGGCGGTCGATGCGCTCGGCGAGATGACCGGCGCGGTGTACACCGACGACCTGCTCGACCGCATCTTCTCGCGGTTCTGCATCGGGAAGTAATTCAGACCACGGTGACCACGACTTCGGACCCGTACGCCGCCGCCCACCGGGCCACACGCTCCAACCGCCCGCGCGCCCCTTCGACCGACCGCGGGAGGAGTGTGGCGCGAACGGTGCCGTTGTCCGTGGTCTGGCGCGCGAGGTCCAGCCCGCTCCCGCCGAGCGAGGTCTCTTGCTCCGAAAGCACGTCCACGAGCGCGGGCAGGCGCCCGCCGGGGCCGCGCACGTCGAGCGCCGGCAGCGGTTCTTCGATCGCGAACTCCTCTTCGGGCCGTTCCCCGACCCCCACCGGCCACGCCTTCTGCTCGTCGGTCAGGTAGGGGGTGAGATCGACTTCGACGATTTCGAAGTCTTGCTCCGGGCGTTCGCCTTCCGCTGCTTCGTCCTTCATTCGCGATCCTCCAGGCGAATTTCATCGGTCCCGACGTTGTTCCCGCACCGGATTTGGAATTCGTAGATGCCCGGCTCGGGGAACGGCACTCGCGCCAGGCGATACCCGCGGTTGAGTACGAAGAACCGCCCGCGCGTCATGTGAACCGGGGGCAGGTCGAGCGCCAGCACCACCTCTTCCGATTCGAGGTGCTGGCGAACCAACTGGAACTTCACCGGATGGCTTCCGTCACCGTCCGCGTACTGCACGAACAGCCACAGTTCGAGTTCCTGATAGGGGAACATTCCGTCCGCCGGAGGCCGAATCGTCGTCTCGATACCGCGAGCGGTGTACGGCAACCCCAGCGGTCCGGTCGTCGCTTCGACCTTGCGGCACACGATCACCCGGCGGACCAGAGGGGCGACGCTCATTTCTCCTCCTCGCTCGCTTCATCAGTCAGCGTAGCCCCGCGCGCAATCCGACGCAAGTCACAACACTTCGCGCACCGTCACCTCACCCTCTTCCCAATCGAACAGCATCAGATCGGCGGGTTGCCTCACCTCGATCGTCGTCACGGGAAGACCCAGCAGTTGCCGCGGGCGCGCGGACGCCATGTCGATCGCGTCCGCCAAGCTCACGCCCGCCGTGCGAATCACGTTCGATACGCACACGTCGGTGAAGTGCCCGCTGCCGGCCAGGAACGGCGTGCCGGATACCACCACCTTCCCCGACGCCAGCACCTCCAGGTCGGTGCCCCACTCGCGGTACTTCCCCGGTGGGCTGCCCGCGAGGCTGCTCGCGTCGGACGTGATGAGCGTGCGGCCCACGCCCTTCACCCGAACGATGCACTTCACCAGCGCCGGTGGCAGGTGGTGGCCGTCGGGGATGATGCTCGCCCACAGGTCGTCGCACGCGAGCTGCTCCCACACGTAGTTGTCGTGCCGCGGCAGCGTCGCGTGACAGCCGTTGCCCAGGTGCGTACTCGTTCGCGCGCCGGCCGTCACCGCGGCGCGAATCTGCGCGGCGGTCGCGGCCGTGTGGCCGATCGCGACCACCACACCCGCCGCCGCTAACTTCTCGATGAACGCGAGCGCGCCGGCGCGCTCGGGCGCGACCGTGACCATGCGAATTCGCCCGCCGGCCGCGTCCTGCCAGCGCCGGTATTCGTCCCAGTCCGGGTCGCGGGCGTGCTCCTTCGGGTGCGCGCCCCGCGGCCCGTCTTCGCCGGACAGGTACGGCCCTTCCAAGTGGAAGCACGGCATCCGACGCGAAAGTTCGGCGTCCGCGTCGAGGGCCTGCGCGAGCGTGGCGAAGCCGTGCCGCAATGCGTCGAAGCCGGCGGTGATGAGCGTGGGGCAGAACGCCCCGATGCCGTGCCCGCGGCACACGTCCGCGACCGCGCGCACCTGCTCCGGCGTCAGCGACGGCGAGTTAAAGCTGATGCCGAGGCAGCCGTTGATCTGCGGGTCGAAGAACGCGGGCGCGATCCACTGTTCCGGCCGCCGGTCGGAATCGCTTACGCTCGTGATGCGGCCGTCCCCGACGGTCACCGCGATGGGGCGGGCGGTGGCGTAGTGGCGGGCGTGGTGAATCATCGGGTTTTGCCGGTAGGTCGATGAGTCGCGGCTGAAGGTCGAAGAGGAGAGATGAAGAGAAGGGTGTGCGGGTCAAGGGGTGAGCAGACGGGAACGCGTCGGCGCGGTCTTATCACCCCTTCACCCGCACACCCGCTCACCCCTTCTCTTCCGACTCCGGGTCCTTGCGGCGGAGCGCCTTCGCCAGCCCGTAGCCGACACCGACCGCGGACAGCACCCCGAACGCGCCGGCCGCGAGCATCATCCAGTCGCGGCGGTCCGGTTGCCACAGCGGGCGGTCCGGGGCGGCCGGCGCGAGGGGCGGGGCGAACACCAGCGCGCCGGCCGGTTCCGCGACGAGTTCGACATCCACTTCCTCTTCGACCGGTGCCGGCAGCGCGACGGGTACGGGGCGCGGCGGCGCGGGCGGCGCGGGCCGGGGCGGTTGCGGGATCGGTTGCGCGGCGGCCACCGGCTTGAGCGCCGGGGCGGGCGCGGTGCCCGACTTCGGCTGGGGTGGGGCGGCCGGGTGCGGGACGGTCTTCGTCGTCGCCACCTGCGACTCGCTCTCCAGCCAGTCCCGGTACGCCGGCAGCACCTTCGCCACGACCGGCGCCGCGCCGCCGGTCGCGAACGGCGCGAGCGCCGCGGACGCCTCGGCCGGCGTCGGGTACCGGTCGTCGGCCCGCTTGGCGAGGAACCGGTCCATGACCTCCTGGAACCCGACCGGAAGCGCCTCGCCCGCGAGCGCCGCGAGCGGGGCCGGCTTCTCGGTCGCGTGCTTGAGCATCTGGGCCATGATGTTCGTCTCGGCGAACGGCGGGCGCCCCGCGAGGCAGTGGTACATCACGCACCCGACGCCGTACACGTCCGCCCGGATGTCGGCCGAGCGCGCGTCCTTCGCCTGCTCCGGGGCGAGGTAGTCGGGCGTCCCGAGGACCGACCCCTCCTGGGTCAGTTGCGTCTCGATCTGCGCCTCGGGCGCGTCCTCGTCGAACAGCTCGCGCCCCAGCCCGATGTCGAGGATCTTGACGGTCGCGTCCCAGGTGGTGTCCGGCTTCTCCCTGGCCCGCTCCGGGGTGAGCATCAGGTTCGACGGCTTCACGTCGCGGTGGACCATGCGCCGGTCGTGCAGGTGCTGGAGGCCGTCGAGCACCTGGCGCATGAGCCGGGCCGCCTCGGCCAGCGGGAGCCGGGTGCGGCGCTCCAGCACCTCGTTGAGCGTCTCGCCCTCCAGAACCTCCATCACGATGTAGTGGACGCCGCCGCTCTCGCCGACCTGGTAGGCGCGCACCACGTTCGGGTGGTCGAGTTGGGTGAGGAGCCGGGCCTCGCGCTGGAACCGGCCGAGGACGTGCGCGCTCCTGGCCCGCGACGCCGGCAGGATCTTCAGCGCGACGAGCTGGCCGAAGGTGTGGACGGCCTTGTACACGCCGCCCATCTGGCCCTTGCCGATCTGGTCGAGGATCTTGTAGTCGCCCAGGAAGAAGCCGTCCGGGCGGCCCCGCTGGATGAGCGCCGCCTGGTAGTCGGTGAGCGCGCGGCGGTTGACCAGGAACCGGCGGAACGAGTCCACCCGCTCGTCACCGCCGGGCCGCTCGTCCTTCCACTTGCGGTACAGCGACTCCACCTCGTCGGCCGGCACCAGCCGGCTTTTGACCAGGAGCGTGCAGTAGTCGCGGGCGGTCGCGGCGGGGGTTGCCATAGGAGTCGTGGGCAGTGGGCAGTGGATAGTGGTCAGCAGAGGACAGAGGACCGAGGACCGAGGACCGAGGACTGAGGACTGAGGACTGAGGACAGAGGACAGACGACCGTGTTTTCAGCCCCGGAGGGGCGACCGATGGTAGCCCAGGGTGGAGCGAGCGCTTCGCGAGCGCAACCCTGGGTAAGCGTTCAGAGAAGACCCGTAGCCCCGGAGGGGCGGCAGAACGCACGCGGTCGGTTCCGTCGCCCCTCCGGGGCTTCATTCCATTGTCGCGTCGGTTCCAGGGGTTGCGCCCGCGAAGCGCGAGCTTCACCCCTGGCTACCATCGGTCGCCCCTCCGGGGCTAAAGGCAAACGCCGCCTGTGTACTCTGCCCACTGCCCACTATGCACCGCCCACACTTCCGGGCGGGCGGTTCTCCGGTTTGGCGAGCAGTTCCAGCCCGGCGCGGGCCAGGTCCACCCACCGCCGCTCCGACTCGACCGTGCCGAACGCGACGACCAGCGATTCCCACACCGCCCGCGCCTCGGCGGTTTCGCCGTCGCGCGCCAGCCGCAGCCCGCGGAGGTACGCCCGTTCGGCGGTGGGCCGCGGGTCGGCCCTCGCGCCGTCCGCGACCGCGCGGCGCAACTCGCGCCGGTCGCGCGCCTTCACCCGCGCCGCCGCGATCTCGCCCTTGTACCGGTCCGGGTACTTCCGCGCGAGCGGGTCCAGGTACGTCTCGAACGCCGCGTCCCAGTCGTCCGGGTTCTCCGACGCGAGCAGCGGTTGGGCCGCCGCGTACAGCTCGTCCGCGGACTTCGTGGGCCACGCGAACGGCAGGATCAGCGCCGCGAGCGCCAGGAGGAACAGCGGGACCACGACGGTCGGACGCTTCAACAGCGGCCGGGGTTCCGGCTCCCGTTCGCGGCCTTCGCCGACGCCGCCGAGGGCCGCGGGCAGCGCCGGGGTTTCCGCCGTGTCGGGCGTCAGCTTCGCCGGCCACGCCACCTGTTCGCCCTTCCGCTCCAGCTTCCCGCGAATCCGCTCCAGGTCTTCGATGACGGCCGCCGCGGTGCCGGGCCGGCGCGCCGGGTTCTTGTCCAGCAGCGTGCAGATGAACTCGTCCAGTTCCGGCGGCAGGTCGGGGACGAGCATCGCCGGCCGTTCGGGGAGCGTGTAGCACTGCTTGTGCATCAGCTCGACCACCGAGGCCGCGGAGAACGGCGGGCGGCCGGTGACGAGAGTATAGAGTACCCCGCCGAGGGAGTAAAAGTCGCTCCGCCGGGTGAGCGGTTTTCCGCTGGCGGCTTCGGGCGGCTGGTACGCGGTCGAGCCGATGGCGGGGCTGTGCGTGGGCGGCGACGGGAACACCTTCGCGACGCCGAACGCGAGCACCTTCAGCGTGCCGTCGGCGGCGAGTACGAGGTGCGCCGGCTTCAGATCGCGGTGGAGGACGTTGCGGTTGTGGGCGTGCTTGAGCGCGCGGGCCGCCTGCACGGCGACGCTCAGCACTTCGCGCCACGGCCGCCGGCCGCCTTCGAGGAGCTTGGCAAGGTCCGTCCCGGCGACGAGTTCGGACGCGGCGAACGCCAGCCCGCCGTGGGTGCCGCAGTCGAAGGTTTTGGCGATGTTGGCGTGGTCGAGCCGTTGAAGGGGGAGCAACTCGGCGGTGAGCCGCTGTGCCGCGGCCGGGTCGCGGACCTCGGTGAACACCTTGACGGCCGCGTGCCGGTTCGGGTCGTCGTACGCGCGGGCGCGGTAGACGATGCCGAGCGCCCCGCGCCCGATCTCCGCTTCGACGTACCAGTTCCCGACGCGCGCGCCGATCATAAGGCTAGTATAGAAGAGACTCACCCCCCCAGCCCCCTCCCTGAAGGGAGGGCGAGCAAGAACTCTGACTCCCCCTCCCTTCAGGGAGGGGCTGGGGGGTGGGTTCTTCGGGGAGGGGTTCTGTGTCCACTGCTCTTCTGCTGATCGCA
>JAYUBA010000638.1:0-1751 GCA_043741075.1 Frigoriglobus sp. | reverse complement strand
GGAAGTCACCGGCGGGCTGACGCCGCGCCGTTCGCTTGAAGAGGTTCCCATGCGCTTCGCCCTCTCCTTCGCCGCGGCCCTCGCGCTCACGTCGGCCGGGTTCGCGCAGCAGCCGAAGGAACAACCGTTCCCGCGGCGGATGCTCTACGTCCACGCCGCCGACTACCTGTACCTGAACCCGCTCACGCACGCCGCGCCCGGCGGCGCGGACCGCGTGCGCGACGCCGCCGGCCGGCTCGCGTTCGGCCTCCGCGTGCCGACCGCCAAAGACAACGACCAACTCTTCGTGCTCGCCGACACGCCCACAACGGACCCGCGGTTGCCCACGAAGGACGCGATCGCGAAGGCGCTCGACGGCTTCTGCGCGACTACCCGCGGTCAGGATCGCGTCGTCGTTTACCTCGGCATTCACGCGGTCGAAAAGGACGGCAAGGCGTTCGCCGTGCCGATCGACGGCGACCCGGCCGCGGCGGGAACCCTGCTGGCGGTGGCGGACGTGTACGCGAAGCTGAATGCGCTGAAGGCGGCGCAGAAGGTGGTCATCTGGGACGTGTGCCGGCACAACCCGGACCGCGTCCGCGGGCGGCGCGATCCGGGGCCGATGGCGCCGGCGCTGTTCGAGGCGCTCGCCGCCGCGCCGGAGGGCGTTCAGGTGCTGATCGGCTGTTCGCCCGGCGAGTCCGGGCTGGAATACTTCACCCCGCGCGGCCCGGCCGGGACGTTCCCCGGTAGCGCCTACCTCGACGCGCTGCGCCAAGCCGCGGCCGACGACCGCACCGCCACGCCCAAAGCCGCACCGGGCGACGCGATCCCCGTGGACGCGCTGCACAAGGCCGCGGTGAAGGCCGTCGCGGCAGTGGCGAAGGGGCAGACGCCGGCGCTCGCGGGCGCCGCACCGAAGCAACCGGCCGCGTTCGACCCGAAGGAGGCACCCCCCAAGCGGTTCGACCTGCCCGCGCCGCCGAAGGGCGCGCCGGCCGCGGAGGTAAAAGCGATCCTCGACGAACTCGCCCTGCCTCCCCTTGTGGAGGGCGACGGCCCCGGCCCGATCGCGCGGCTCCCGTACCCGGAAGCGGCGCTGAAGGGCTACGCGGCCGATGTCTCCGTCGAGGACATTCTGAAGACCGCGGAGAAGTACCCGCTGCGGGCGGCGACGCTCCGCGCGCTCCAGACCGTGCGCGGCGCGTGGCACCTGGACGGCAAGGAGCAGAAGGCGGTCGCCGCGCTGGGCGCGCCGGTCACCGACCGGACGAAGAAGGTGGTAACCGTCGCCCAGGATTCGGTGGCGATCACGATCGTCGAGTTGGAACTCGAACTGAGCCGTTTGGAGGCGGTCGCCGACGAGCGGGCGAAGGAGACGAAGCGCTGGCAGGCGCACTACGACTTCGCGGTCGCCGAGTTGCGGCTGCGGCTGGTGGTGCTGAACGAGTACAACCGGGCGCTGGCGAAGGTGCGGACGGACAGCCTGCCGGACGTGCCCGCCGGCGGCACCGGCTGGCGACTCGTACCGGGCACCAAGATCGAGGGGAAGAAGGACGTGCGGGCGCTGTTCGCGGCGGCCGACGAGGGCTTCGCGCGGCTGGCGGCCGACCACAAGGGGACGCCGTGGGAGGTGCTGGCGCGGCGGTCGCGGGCGGTGCTGCCGGGCGCCCGCTGGGAGGCGGTCGTTCCGGCCAAGCCGGAGGGGAAGTAGTAGACGAGCCGGAGACGGGTCATACCGGATCGGGCTGAAGTGTAACACTATGTCGGTG
>JAYUBA010000637.1:0-1752 GCA_043741075.1 Frigoriglobus sp. | reverse complement strand
GCCTCTGCCCCGGCCACCCTCAATCCAACTTCAATCTCTGCGTTGCCCTGCAGGACGTGGAACAAATCTTCGCGCCGAACAACGATACTAGGCACGTGGCCCCGCGCCGGGGCGGGCGCACCCGGTGCGCCCGCGCGACCCGGCCGGGCGCCCGCGGAGGCGGATCATGGCGGCCCACTTCACCGGATGGATCACCCGCAGTGCGACCACCCGCACCGCCCCCACGCCGCGCCTGCCCGCGAGCCGCGAGGCGGTCCTCGAAGCGGTCCTCCACCCGTCCCGCCTGCCCACGATTCCCGCGGTGGCCGTGAAGGTGGCCGACGCCGCCGGCCGGCCCGACAGCCTGCTCTGCGACGTCGGCGCGATCATCGCGGGCGACGCCGGCTTCAGCGCCGCGCTGCTCCAGGCGGTGAACTCCGCGCGCGAGGGGCCGAGCCGGGCGTTCGGTTCCGTGGACCGGGCCGTCCTCATCGTCGGCCTGAACCGGGTGCGGGCGCTCGCCCTCGCGCTGTCGCTGCCGGCGATGCGCCCGCAGAGCCGGTTGGACCCGTCGGCGGTCGCGCACTCGCTGATGTCCGTCGCCGGGGCGATCCTCGCGCGCGAACTCGCGGTCCACCTCGGGCGCCCCGCCCCGGACGAGGACCTGAACGCCGCGCTGCTCCGGGACATCGGCGCGCTGCTGATCCAGCAGACGTTCCCGGCCGCGTGGGCGGCGCTGATCGCCCGCCCCGGCGACCCGCTGGGCGAAGAGGCGTGCGCCCGCGAGCGCGAGGTGTTCGGGGCCGACCACGCGGAGGTGGGCGCCGAGGTGCTGCGCCGGTGGGGTCTGCCCGAGGACGTGGTCGAACCGGTCCGGCACCACCATCACCCGGACCGGCTCGCCGGGACGCCGCACGCGGGGCGGGCGGACGTGCTCTGGTTCGCCGGGTCGCTCGCCCGGCTCGACGCGGCGACCGAACACCCGGCCGTCCTCGACCGCGTCCTGGCCGTCGCGGCCGAGCGGTTCGCGCTGCCCATGCCGCGCCTGGCGGACTTCCTGGACGGCGTGCGGCCGAAGATCGACGAGTTCGCGGAGGCGATGAACCGCGAGATCGGGCGCTGCCCCGACTACGGGTCGCTCCTGTCGGCCGCGACCCACGAACTGACGCGGGCGACGGACCGCCGGTGACGGCACTCGAATCCTGAACCCGTATCACTCCACCGGCACGCGCCCGCCGAAGCACTCGGCGGCGAGCCGGTAGTTCCGCCGCACTTCGTACCCGCGCCCCATCAGCGAAAGAACTTCGAGCCGCTCGACGCCGGGCCGGTCGATGAGGGCGCGGCACCGGCGGACGCACTCGTCCGCGTTCCCGTTCCGAAGGGCCATCCCGGCCAGCTTCAACTCGGCCTTCGGCCCCAGCCCCTTCGGGTCCGTCGCGGCCACCGCGAGGTACCGCTGCCGGGCCGCGTCGCGCCGCTCGCTCAGGTCGTACCACTCGGCCGCGTCGAACGTCATCCGAACCGCGAGCGGTCCGCGGATCGACTCGGTGGCCGCGTCGTACAGCGCGGCCGTCTTCTCCGGCTGTCCGAGGTCGCGGTACACGCGCCCGACCAGGTACGCGCCGCCCGGCCCCAGCGCGCGGCCGTCGGCGGCGGCGCGCAGGGCGTTCGACAGCTCGGTCCGCCGGCCCGCGGTCGGCCCCGCCCGGTAGCGGAGGAGGGCCTCGAACAGGGTTCCGAGGGCCATGTGTTCCTCGCGCACGGCGAGCCGGG
>JAYUBA010000636.1:0-1752 GCA_043741075.1 Frigoriglobus sp. | reverse complement strand
AGGCGCCGCGACCTCGCCCCGTGCTTCACGGGGCGAGGTGGGCACCACGCCCGTCCGTTCAGCTGAACGCGCTGTGGAGCCGCGCGGAGTCGCGGTGTCTTCACCTCGCCCCGGCTTCCGGGGAGAGGTCGGCGAGTCTTCGAGCCGGGTGAGGGGTCTTCGCCCCGCAACTGAAACACGCAAGCTTACAACCAAGCACTTCACACCCCCAGTTCGCGCTGGCACTCCCCCCTTCCCCGCGGGTATGATCTCCCTCACCGCTACTCCGCTCCCGCCCGCCCGGAAGCCCGCCATGCTCTCCATCCTCGGTCGGAACGTGCGCCTGTGCGACGGCATCTCCCGCCGCGAAGCCCTCCGCGTCGGCGGGCTGGGCTTCACCGGCCTCGCGCTCCCCGACCTGTTCCGCGCGCAAGCGTCTCCGACCGCGCCGAAGGGCACGTTCGGCCGCGCGAAGGCGTGCATCGTCGTCTTCAACTACGGCGGGCCGTCACACCTCGACCTCTGGGACTTGAAGCCCGACGCGCCGGCCGAGATTCGCGGCGAGTTCAAGCCCGTCGCCACGAACGTGCCCGGCGTGTCCGTCTGCGAACACCTGCCGCGCCTGGCGCGGATCGCCGACCGCTACGCCATCGTCCGCTCGGTCACGCACAACGACAACGACCACGCCATCGGCGCGTACCTCGCGCTCACCGGCTACTCGCACCCGAAGCACCTGACGCTCGGCATCGAGCCGCCCGCGACGCCACAAGACATGCCCGCGCTCGGCTCGGTGGTCGCGAAACTCCGCCCCGCGACGAAGCCCGTCTTCCCCTACGTCGCGCTCGGCGACCTGCGGCACTTCGGCAACAACGACAGCCTCGGGGCCACCGCCGGCTGCCTCGGTTCCACCTTCGAGCCGTTCACGCTGCCGTTCGAGACGCGAACCAACCGCGTGGTCGATACCCGCGCCGTGACCGCGGTGATGACCGACACGAAGGGCACCGACCTCGCCGGGCGGCGCACGCTCCTCGACCAGATGAACCGCGCCGCGCCGGGACTACAGGCCGCGGCGGAAGCACGCACGCTCGACGACGCGTCGCGCCGGGCTTACGAACTGCTCGCCACGACCGCGACGCGGGACGCGTTCGACCTGTCGCGCGAAGCCCGGAAGGTGCGCGACGCCTACGGCCCGGACCCGTTTGCGCGGAACTGCCTGCTCGCGCGCCGGCTGGTCGAAGCGGGCGTGCCGCTGACCACCCTTTACTCCACCGGCAACCGCGACTGGGACACGCACGGCGGGAACTTCCGCAACCTGAAGACCACGCTCGCCCCGCAGATGGACCGCGGGTTCTCGGCGCTCCTATCCGACCTCGACGCGCGCGGCCGGCTCGACGAAACGCTGGTGGTGTGGATGGGCGACATGGGCCGCACGCCGCGGGTGAACAAAGGCGCGGGCCGCGACCACTGGTCGTTCTGCTACTCGGTGGTGCTGGCCGGCGCCGGGGTGAAGGGCGGGCAGGTGTACGGCTCGTCGGACCGCGGGGCCGCGTACCCTTCGACCAACCCGGTAAGCCCGGCGGACATCGCGGCGACGATCTACCACTGTCTCGGCATCGACCCGCGGGGCGAGACGATCGACCAGCAGGGCCGCCCGATGGTCGTGAGCGCCGGGAGTGTGGTGAAGGGACTGCTTTCGTAGGTCTCGTTCGTAGTGACCCGCTTCAGCGGGTCTCGCCGCACCGTTCGTAGTGACCCGCTTCAGCGGGTCTCGCC
>JAYUBA010000635.1:0-5979 GCA_043741075.1 Frigoriglobus sp. | reverse complement strand
TTGACCTCCCCCCTGGAGGGGGAGGTCGGCGGCGCTTCGCCGACGGGTGGGGGGGACGTAAGCCGCTCATTTGGCTTCGCCGATACCACGGCGACATTCGCCACCCGCTCCTTCAGCTTACCCAGCCGCTCCGCGAGTTCGGCCCCGTCCTTCGGGCGCGCGCCCGGTTCGCTGTCCACGCAGTCGCCGATCAGGTCGATGAGCGGGTCCGACACGCCCCGGCACCGGAGGTCGCGCTCGAACCGCGGGCTGGGCGCGTCGCCGAGCTTGCCCGTGAGCATCTGGAACGCCATCACTCCCAGCGCGTGAACGTCGTCGCGCGGGTCCGGGGCCGCGCCCCGCGACTGCTGCGGGCTGGCGTACAGCGGCGTGTACGAGCCGCGCATCGACGTGTGCAGCCACCCGGTCGGCGGCAGCGCCCCGCCCGTATGCGTGCGCGGGTCGTTCACCGCCGCGCCGCCGATGCCGAAATCCGTAATGCGCAAGGTTGCACCGACGTTCGGCCCATCAGGGGACTGACGCCACTCGCTCGCCAGGAGGATGTTCGCCGGCTTCAAGTCCCGATGCACGATTGCAGGCGCGAGGCGGTGGAACGTGCCGACCGCGAGCGCGAGTTGCGTCAGCGCGCGCACCGTCTGCGTTTCACGCTCGCCTTCGGACAGATTCTGCCAACAGAGGATGAGGTCGGTCAGACTCCCGCCGCCGACGTACTCGTACATCAGCCACGGCGTTTCGCCGTCGAGAACCGCGTCCAGAAGCGGCACGATGTTCGGGTGGGTGCCCTGCTCCATCACGCGGGCGATCACCCGTCCCTCGTGCGCGGTGAGCTTGGCCCGCATCTTCGGGTCGGTGCAGAACTTGACCGCCCGCGGGTGCGGGAGGAACGAGTGCCGCGCGAGCCACACCTCGCCGAACCCGCCGGCACCGAGCAGTTCGTCGAGCCGCCAACCGGGGCGACCGGGGAGTTCGCCGCCCGGTCGGAAGTGCGGGACGCGCAGCGGGAGCATCTTCACGAAGTCTTCCGGCGCGTCGAGCGCGAAGTCCGGCGGCACCGTCTTGCCGGACGGGTCGGCGGCGCGCTTGAGCGACTGGCGCACCGCTCCGGGCAGTTGCGCGAGGTACAGTTCCAGCGCCATCCGCTCTTCAATCGGTGCCTCGTGCGCGACCCGCCGGGCGACCTCCTCGGCCACCTTCTTCGCCTCCGCGATGCTGGCCGCGGCGACCTTCGCGATTTCCTCCTTGATCGCGGCGGCCTTCTGCCGTTCGCGGAGCAGCTTGTACGCGTGCCCGGCCACGTCGAACGCGTACTGCCCGCCGGGGACGAGTTCGCACAGCCCGCGCAGCCCTTTGTCCTTGATCGCCTGTGCCACGCACTCGAATACCGCTCGCATGTTAGAAGTCCCAAGTCGTAACGTCCAAATCAAGAAGGTCGAAGATTTTGATAGACGGGCAGGGAAGTCAGAACGCCTCGAAAGCCCGCATCCTGACGTTATGACTTTCGACTTTATGACCTTCGACTACAAGTGGCCGGTTTGACCCCGGCAGAAACGCGAGTTAAGGTTGCTTAACTCGCCGAACCGAAAGTCCCGTTCGGCCGGTCGCCGCGTGCTCCCCCGGTGCCCGGCTCCGGCCGGGTCAGGTTGCTATGCCCTGGTCCTCCCTGGCGCCGCGCCGCGACCTCAGCTCATTCGGCTGGGCGGTGAGCCTGTTTCTACTCGTCCTGCCGTGCGCGCTGCTCTGCGGTCTGGCGTACCGCGCGCAGTCGGTGCCGGTCCTGGTCGGGGGCGGCGTGCAAGCGCTATTCGCCCTCGTGTTCCTGCGCGCGCACCCCGTTTGGCGCCCGCCCGTCAGCGGGTCCGTCATCGTGCTGTACCTCATCGGCCTCGCGTGGCTCTGGCTCCCGACCCGCGGGTCGGCGGACTGGGTCGTCCACGTCGGGCAGTCCGCCCTGCTGCTCGTCGCGGTCGGGCTGGCCGCGTTCCACGACCTGACGCGCACCGGGGCCGAGCCGCTGCGCCGGGCGAACAAGTGGTGCGGGCGGCTCGCGACGCGCACGCACTGGCCGCTCCAACTCGCCGACTGCCGCGCGCTGCCGGAAGTGTCCGCGCTCCGCGAGGCGGTCCGCAGCGAAGTGCGCCCGGTCCTCGCGCTGCTTACCGACCCGCGCCCGGAGGTGCAGTGCGCCGCGCTGGGAGCGCTGGAGTATCGCCCGCACTGGCAGCCGGGGGAAGCTGAGTTGGTGCTGAAGACGGCCCGCGAGAGCCTCGAACCGGCGGTCCGCACCGCCGCGGCCTACGCGATGGCCGGCGTCGATTCGGCCGCGCTCGTCGCCGGTCTGGCGGGCCTGCTCCGCGACCCGGCCGCCGAGGTCCGCGCCGCCGCGTCCGAGGCGCTGCTGTGGAACGCCGACGCCCGCTGGCCGTTCGCCCGCGACAACGTGCGCGAGGCGCTGGCCGACGCGCGTCTGGCCGACGACGGCCCGCTGTTCGTCACCGGGCGCGTTCCGGCCGCGGCCGTCGCCGACCTCATCACGTGGGCGGAGGAGCACGCCCCGCTGGCCCCGCGCGCCATCGCCACGTTGGTCGAGCAGTACCACCGCGACCTGACCGACGGCGACCGGCCCGAACTCGGCAGCCGGCTCGCCGCGATGATGCTCGACACGTCCGCCCCGCCGGCCCTGCGGGTCGAACTGGCCGCCCTGCTCCGCGACCACAACTTGCTGTCGGCCGACCTGCTCGACCGGCTCACGAACATGGACCAGCCCGGCCCGATCCGGCTGTTCGCGGCGGAGCAGATGTTGCGCATCAACCCGCACGACCCGGACGGCGTGGACGTGCTCCGCGGGCTGGCCCGGCAGCCGAACCGCGAGATGGCGCTGTCCGTCGCGGGGGTGCTTCAGAACGTGCTGGGCGTGGACCTGGGGCTGCCGCCGGGCGAACTGCCGGCGGCGACCAGCAAGACCGCGGCCGACGTGGCCCGCCGCGTGCTGCAGTGGGCGAACGGGGCGACGGCCGACGCGGCGCGCCCGACGCCCGGCCCGTCGGCCGGTCTGCGCGGCGGGAGCCGCGGATCGATGCCGGGGTTGGCGCCGCGGCCGTCGATGGGGTCGCTGCCGGTGATCCCGCCGACGCCGCGCCCGTCGCCGCTGCCGCCCGGAGAGGACGACGCGCCCCGCCCGCGGGGCGGTTCGAGCGCGGTGTTTTGACCGACGGTTTTCCTTGTGGTGCGGGCCTCTGGCCTGCATCTCGAACAGCAGGCGGGACGCCTGCACCACAAAGGCTACGGTCACATCAGCCGTTTCGCTTCCTTCGCCAGCGCCGCCGCGACAAACGTCAGCATCGGCGGCGTCATCTGATCCACATACCGCGCGCCCGGTTTCGCGCGCGTGTCCAGGTCCGCGGCGTGCGGGACGCCGATCACGAACAACTTCTCGTGGAGCCGGTCGTTGCCGCGGTAACACGCCGCGTCGTCCGGGTCGCAGCAGAACCACAGGTGCCGCGGCCAGTCGTGCCCGTCGATGTGCAGCACCGCGGTGTCGAGCCGGCACCGCTCGCGGCTCTCGTACATCTCGTCGAGCGGGGTGCCGCGGCCGTACCAGTCCTGGCAGTCGAACGCGCCCGAAATGCTCGCGGCGACCGGGAACCGCTCCGCGTGCTTGAACGCGAGCCGCACCGCCCCCTGCCCGCCCATCTCCACGCCGCACAGCGCCACCGCGCGCGGCCCGAGTCGCCACGCGGCTTCCGCCCACGGCACGAGCGCGTCGAGCAGGTAGCGTTCGGGCGTGACGCTCGCGTCGAACTCCGGGCACACGCGATCCGCCCACCAGCACCACCCGCCGCGCGGCGCGACGCACCGCAGACGGTGGTGCCGCAGCGCCGCGGTAAACGTCGCGTCGGTCGCGGGGGATTCTTCGGCGAGCGAATGGAGGTAGAGGACGCACAGGGGAAGTGCGCCGTCCGGGTCGAACGCGTCCGCCGGCTTGCCGCCGATGGCGACGTGTGCCCAGCCGTCGAGCATGGGGAAACTCCGACTTGGCGAACCCGGAGCACGCCTTCGTCTTTGGTATTGCCCTCTCCCCTTGCGGGAGAGGGTGGCGAGTCTTCGAGCCGGGTGAGGGGGCGCTGGGCTAGCCGAAGAATGCGAAGCTCACTTCATGCGCTTAGGTTTACCCCTCACCCGGCCGGCGAAGCGCCGGCCACCCTCTCCCGCAAGGGGAGAGGGCAACACCAGAGCCGGTCCCGATCTCGTTCTTCCTTACTCGGCGCGGGCCTTCTTCAGCTTCTCGCTCACCTTGCGGCGGCGCTCCGTGTCGCGCTTCGAGAGGTCCTCGTACTTCAGCCCCTTCTCCCACGTCGCGATGGCTTCCTTCTTCTGCCCCAGCGCCATGTAGCAGTCGGCCAGATGGTCCCAGATTTCCAGGTGCGCGCCGTCCTCGGCGTCGGCCGACGCGAGCTTCAGCGGGTCCAGAGCCTCTTTGTACTTCTTCTGCTTGAACAGCACCCAGCCGAGGCTGTCGAGGTACGCGGCGTTCGGCACCACCTCGTCGATCTTGCCGTCCTTCTTGGCCTTCTCCTTCTCCTTCTTGTCGAGGTCGATGGCCTCCTTGATGAGCGCCTCGGACTCCTCCAGTTTCAGGTCGTTGTCGCACCAGATGAACCCGAGGTCGTTCTTGTACGTGGGGTTGTCCGGGTTGCGCTTGATGAGCGCCTGGAGCTGCTTGGCGGCCTTCTCGACCTCCTTGTTCTCGATGTACAGGCCGGTGAGCGCGTACCGGGTGCGGTCCTTGAACCGCTCCATCTCCTCCGGCTTGAGGATCTTGTTCGCGTCGATCTTGTCGAGCGACGCGGTGTACGCCTCGATCGCGGCCGGGAGCTTGCCCTGTTCGCGCAGGATCGCGCCCTTCGTCTGGAGGAAGAACGCCGCGCCGTTCTTGCTCGAGTCGATGAGATCGTCCGCGATCTTCAGCGCCTCGTCGAACTTCCCCTCCTTGGCCTTCGCGTGGGCGAGCCGCTCGTAGAACAGCACCTGGACATCGACGACCTCCGCCGGCCCCACCAGGTCCATGAACTTTTCGCACGCCTCCGACGCGAGCGCGTACTTCTTGCTGTCGAAGTACATATCGACGAGGCCGTCGTAGGCCGTCACCATCTTCTCGCCGCTCTTGAGCTTGGTCGCGACCTCGATGAGGTGCTCGTAGAACGGCTCGGCGATGTCGTACTGCTTGTTGAAGTGCGCCAGCCGGGCGACCATGAGCGCGCCGCTGTAGTTGAACGGGTGGTCCTTGCCCTTGGCCTCCTTCACCATCTTGCCGGCCTCGAGTACCAGCTTCTTCACCTTGTCCTTGTCCTTCGCGACGGCGCGCAACTTGTCCTTCTGCGCGTCCTCCCCGGTGATCGAGTTGAACGTGAGCAACTCCTCGCGCAACGGGTCCTTCTTCTCGTCGTCGGCCCGCGCCGCGCCCCCGGCCCCGTGGAGCAGCACCGCGAACCCGACCGCCGCGAGCGCCCGCAGCGCCCACCGCACTCCCGCCGTAACCATGTCGTCCCTCCTGCGAAGCATGGCGAACCCTAACCGTCGTGACGATTCTACCGCCCCGGCGCAACCGGTGCCATGCGGCTTTCCGCGGAGCGGTCGCCCCGCGTACAATCTCCCGGCCGGGCGGCGGCGGGCGGTCCGCGGTCGGACGGCGAACCGAGAGCGAGGGCGCAGGATGAAGACGTTCGCACTGGCGGTCGGGCTGGCCGCGTGTCTGGGGCTGGCGGCCCGCGGGGCCGACGAGAAGATCGACCTGGCGGGCAAATACACCGTGGTGAGCGGGAAGAAGAACGGCGCGGACATCGACGAGAAGGCCAAGAAGGCGACGTACACGGCCACCGCCGACACGTTCACCATCGCCGGCGGGGACCAGAAGTTCGTCATCAGCTACAAGGTGAAGCCGGGCACCAAGCCGGTGGAAATCGACATGTCCATCGCCGAGGG
>JAYUBA010000634.1:0-5982 GCA_043741075.1 Frigoriglobus sp. | reverse complement strand
TGGAACGTCAGCGGCTGTTTGAATGACACCCAAGTTGGCCACCAAGGTTACCCAAGGATGCCAAGTGGCATACTTGGACCAAACCCTTGAATTCCTGTTGTTTTTAGCCAAGAATGCCAATAGTGCCAAGGATACCAACTGTCTCCGCCCCGCCGATCAACTTAGCCAAAAGCGCCGCAAGTTGGGGAGCATGATGTGTAATTATGTTCATTGCCGGTCGTCTGGGGCACCCGCTCGCCCGGCGACTCTTCCAACGGATACCTCGTGCCCGCGTTCTGCCTGCGGAAGCAACTCCTCCGCCGAAGGTGCCGCAATGCTCTCGACCGCGTGGGCGATCTGGCTCGCTTGGACCTTACCGGGTTTGCTCGGATTCTTCTACGGTCAGCCGTCGGCGGTCCTGTGGAAGAGTCAACTGTTCGTCGCTATCAACGAGAGGAGCTACTCGCCGGGGGCATTGTACCGCGGGGAGTTGCGATCGGACCGGGGCATCGACAAGCCGGCTGAGTACGCGAATCCGATCATGGCACGGTTCGCCGATCAGCCCCAGCTGGAAATCCGCGACGATCGCGTCCTCCTCGCAACGCCGGGCAAGGGGTTCCACATTTTCCCGCTGGCTGATGTGCCCGGTTTGGAGGAGAGTGAGTTCGGGGAGCGGTTCCGCCGGCTGCGCGGGTACCGATCTTTGTCCCACATGTTCAGAGCCAGCATCGGTGGTGACGGCGGCCATCAGCTCCTATTCCCGTCGCACCGCGCGCCCGATGTCCCCGCTCTGCACGTCGAGGTCGCCGGGGAGTTGGCTCGCACCCCCGAGAGCATTCGAGGCTGGCAAAAGAAGCTGTACGCCCAGGAGGCGCGGTTCTCGGTGGAGCTGGTCGGCCCGAAGTCGGTGCGGGTGTTCCACGCGTACAAGGACCAGTTGTTCGTGTCGGTCGAACTCGACTACCTCGCGAACTGGTACCTCGACGACGAGGGAAGGGTCTCGAAGGACCTGCCGAAGCCGCCGGAGCGGGAGTTGCGCACGGGGAACCTGCCGGCCGACTTCACGGAGTATTTCTGCGTGTACCGCGCCGCCGGGTGCAACTACTTCGTCACGCCCAACGGCAAGGTCTACATGGCGGTGCCCAAGGGGAAGGCCGAAGTGGACGTGTCCGCGGTGTGGACCGACCCGAACCGGCCGATCGCCGGCGTGGTACAGGACTTGGCGAGCGACGCGATATACGGGTGGGGGTTCGTGACCAACAACCGTGCCCCCGAGCGGTTCTATGTGAAGATGGAGCCGAAGCCGGTGGCCGTGCCGTACAAACGTACCGTGCCACTGTGGAGCGACCGCTCCGACGCGTACCTCGAAAGCTACGAGTGCGCCCGCGCCTTCCGCAAGCCCGCCGAGAAGAGGTAAGTCGGCCGCTATTTCGCCGGGAGCGGCATCAGCACGGGGAACTTCGGGATCGTGCTGCCGGTGCTCGGGACGAGTTTCACACCGGTCGCGGGTTCGGTGCCGCCGGTCGCCTTCGTCAGACGCGGCTCGCGCGCGAGGCGGTCGAAGCGGAATGTACTCCACGCGCCGGTCTCCCACTGGAGCGCGAGCGCCTGCGTCCCGGCCTTCACCGGCATCTCGGCGCGGAGGTCGTCGCCCGCCAGATACGCGAGCTTGCTGCCGGCTTCGGGCGTCAGGCGGTACACGGTGGCACCGTCGCGCCGCTCGCCCTTGCCCACTGCGAACGTGAGCGTAACCGGTTTGTCCTGGCCGTGCGTGAGCGTGACGACGAGCGGCGCGGCCGGCTCGACGCGCTCCAGCCCCGCGGTCAGGTCGAGCGGGATCGTCAGCTCGAAGCCGCGCAGGTCGAGGTCGAACGTCTTGGTGTCGAGGTCGCTGAGGAACGCTTTCAACTCCGCGACCGGGTCCGGCGCGGCCGGGTCTTGCAACCGCGCGAGCAGGTGAAGCAGGCGGCCCCAATCCTGGTACGCCGGCTCCGCGAGCGTGGCCGCGAGCGCCTTCCACCCGTCCCGCGTGTCTTGAACCTTCATCAGCGATTGAACGTGCCGCGTGCCGGTCGCGAACGACTTCTGGAGCCGCGCGGTGAGGTCCGTGCGGGCCGGGTCGGGGAAGTTCGGCACCGCCCACTCCGAGTAGCCTTCGCTCGGGCGCTTGAGGTCGCCGCCGGCCTCCGTCGCGCGTTCGTTCCACTGCCGCGCGGCGAAGGCGTCGAGTTGCCGCAGGCGCTCGGCTGGTAGTGCGGCGGTGTTGGTGCCGTTCGGCTCCGGAAGCACCAGCACCGCGTCCGGGGCGCCGGTCGCGCCCAGCGCGGTCGCCGCGTCCCACAGGTGCCAGAGCCGGTCGCGGGTCTGTTCCCAATACCGGCGGGCGTGGTACACCTCGTCGAACTCGGACGGCACGCGGTAGGTCACCACCTCGCCGCGCGGCTGGTTCACGGCGAACGAACCGGGCAGCGGGTCGTTGAGCAGGGCCGGCGGCCGGTCGGCCGTCGCGACGAGCGCGGCGAGGTCGCTTTGCCATCCGGCGTCGAAGTTCCGCCGCAGCATGAGCGCGGTGCCGTCGCGGTCGTACCCGCGGTACGTCTCCACCATCGCTTTTTCGGCCGCCTCGATGGCGTCCGCGTCCGCGAGCCACTTGCGGCGCAATTCGGCGGCGGCCGTCTCGCCCCACGCGTACTCCGGCGGCAGCGCGAGCGCGGTGAGGAGCGCGGCGCGAACCTTCGCGAGGTCGGGCAGGCTGCGCGCCGCCGCCGGCGCGGTCGCGTCCGCGAGCCGGCCGCGGTACGCTTCGTAATCCTCGATCTCCTTCAGCCGACTCTCGACGAACGCCCGCAGGTCCGGTTCCAGGTCGGGGAAGTCGCGGTCGCCCTTGAAGCGGAGCAGCGTGTTCCGGTTCCGCTCGATGTCGCCGTCCGCGAGGCGCGTGGCCGCGGGCGGTTCGCTCGTCAGGTAGAGCCGCACCTTGTCGGCGAGCGCCGGGCCGGTCGGGTGCGGCGGGAACAGGGCGACCGTCGCGAGGCCGGCGAACATCACCAGCATGGCGGTCGCCGCGAGGCGGATGGTCCACTTCAGCCGCGTGTCGGACGCGCGGGCGCGGGCGCGGTGCGACTTGGCCTCGGCGAAGCAGTCGCGGAACAGTTCGGCGACCTGATACGGGTGGTTGCCCGGCGCGGGCGCGTCGGGCAGCGGCGGGCGACGCACCGCGACCGCGAACACCGTGAGATCGACGCTCCCGAACGCCAGATACGGGGCCGCGTCGTCGTCGTGCGGGTCGGCGTCCTTCAGGAACGCGTCGAACGCCTTCCACGCGGCATCGGTGCGGGCGTCCACGCGGGCCTGCCACCGGGCGGTGGTGTCGCCGGGGCGCGCGAGCCGGTCGCACTGCGTCAGCACGAGGAAGACGGGGAACCCGCCGACCTCGCGGGCGTCGGTCTTCGCGCCGCCGACGACCTTCAGGAACGCGTCGAACTCCGCGAACGCCTCGTGCATCTCCGCGTCGGTGGAGGCGGCGTCCACGAGCAGCACGATGGCGTCGGCCCCGACGACGGCCTTCGCCACCGGGCTGTCGGGGTCGCGCCGGGTGATCGGTTCGGGGTGTTCGAGGAGGGACTCGGCGGCCTTCCCGTCGCAGTCGTCGAGGACGACCGTGATCGGCTCGCCGACGGGCTTGGTGCCGACCCGCCACGGGCGCAGCCGGATCGTGTAACTCACGAGTTCGCGCTGGTCGGGTTCGAGCTTCGTGCCGCTGTACACGGCGTCGCGGATGCGGGGCAGATCGACGGACGAGTGAACCACCTCGCCGCGGAGGGTCTCGCCCTGCGTCTCGCCGGCCTGGAGGAGCGCGCCGACGAGCGCGGACTTGCCGGCCCCGCGGTGCCCGAACAGCAGCACGCGGGGAACGGCGGGGTCCGGCGGTGGCTCTGTTGCTGTCATGTGTCGCCGCGGGCCATCTCACTCGAAGCGGTTGAGCAGCTTGCCCTCGTTCACCCACGCGACGACCCGCCGAACGGCCGGGTGGTTGTCGGACAGCGGCGCGGTCTTGAACCGGAACACGACCGTCAGTTCGGTCTTCGTCGCGGCCCGTCGCGCGGTGATCGCCTGCTTGAACTCCTCGAACGTCTTCGGGGCCGCGTCGTCATCGACAACGTAGAACCGCCCTTCCTTTACCTCGTCGCCCGCGAGGATGGCGACGCGCACGTCGCCGGGCGTCGGCTTCGGGGCCACCTTGGGCGGCTCGTCTTTCTTCGGCGGCGTGGGCACCTCCTTCGGTTCGGGCGTCGGCGTCGGTGCCGCCTTCCCGTTGTCCGCCGGCGTCGGCTGTCCTTTGCCCTGTCCGTCGCCGCCGCCGCTGCCGAACAGCCCGCTCCCGCCTTCGCCGAATACGATGAGCGCGACCAGCACCGCCAGTGCGACCCCGGCCAGCAGGGAAATGGCCTTCTTCAACTGGTCGGGGGCCTTGTTCGCGAACACCCAGCGGTCCAGCGCCCATGCGACGACCTTGCCGAGGAAGTAGCCGATCAGGAACGCGCCGGCGACGGCCAACCCCTTGATGACGTAGCCGGCGAACTTCTCGCCGAGGCCGGAACCGAGGCCGTCGGCCAGTAGCGACTCGATCATGCTGCACTCCGCTTCTTGTAGGACAGGCTTCCAGCCTGTCCGGCAGTGACAGGCTGGAAGCCTGTCCTACGAAAGACATTAGAACTCGAATTTGAGGGGCACGTCGCGGAACCAGCCGCGTATCACCTTCTCCTCTTTGTCGTCCGGGAACCCGGCCTCGGTGCCCGCCGCGTCCCGCGGGTACATGACCAGGAACAGCACGTCCTTCACCCCGCCGGCCTTGCTCGCGGCCGTCTTCTGCTGGGTGATGAGCTTCAGGGCGTCGGCCTCGGTGCGAATCTCCTGCCGGTCCGGCTCGTAGTAGTACAGGAACACGCCGTTGCGGTCCTTCCCGACTTGCAGCACCCGCACGCTCAGCCGGTCGGCGATGTTCGTGCGGGTCGTCTGCTCCATACGCTTCAGCCGGTCGCGGGCCTCGGTCAGTTCGCGCTGAAGGGCCGGCACGGTGTCGGGCAACGGTTCCTTCGGCGGCTGGGTCTTCGCCTCGGACGGGTCGGGGGCCGGCGTCCCGCTCACGAACGGCATCAGGAGGAAGATGCAGAACAGCAGGATGAGCACGTCGATGAGCGGGATGAAGAACCGGGTGACGGAGCGGCGCGGGAGCGTAATCACGGCTTGCCCCCCGGTTGCTCCGGTGCTGGGGCGAACCCGGCCAGCGCGCGGATCAGGTCGCGGCCGACGGCCACCACCCAGATGGGGAGGATGTTGATGAACGCCATGTACAGCCCGCCGCCGGTGGCGGTGATGGCCGGGGCGTACGTGTGGATGATGTCCTGCGGCGTCACGCCGGGCTTGATCGAGCTGAACGTCTGAAGGATGGCCGCGACCGTGCCGATCAGCCCCAGCAGCGGGAACCACTCGGCCGCCTGCGACAGGTGCGTGAGCCAGCGGTCGGCCTTCACGTCGAAGTCGGTCTCCTGCCAGCGGAGCGCCCGCCACGCGAGGAGGATTTGCGAGCCGAACAGGGTGAACCCGAGGCCGAGGATGATCCAGTCGATGGGTGCCGTCTCGACGCGCTTGAGGTAGTCGCGGCGCGCGTCGCCGGGGACGGCGACGAACAGCAGCGCCGCGGCCAGCACCGGGATCGCGGCGAACGCCGCCGGCAGCACCTGATGGATCCACAGCCGACGCACAGATATCTCCGTTAGAGGCGTACCCGGAGCGTCAGCGGTTCTGGCGCGAGGGCGCCGGGTGACAATCGCCGGCGCCCGCGGTCGCGTGACGAAAGACCCCTCACCCGCGGCGAAGCGCCGCGACCTCTCCCCGCAAGGCCGGGGCGAGGTGAAAACGTCGCGACTCCGCGCGGCACAACGGCGCGCGTTGCTCCACGAACAGGCGTGGTGCCCACCTCGCCCCGTGCTTCACGGGGAG
>JAYUBA010000633.1:0-1754 GCA_043741075.1 Frigoriglobus sp. | reverse complement strand
TCGCTCCACTCGTGTCGCTTCACCCCCCACCCGGCGGCGAAGCGCCGCCGACCTCCCCCTCAAGGGGGGAGGTCAAAGCAAATGACGAGCTTCACGCGCGCCGTACTCCGCGCCGCGGCGCGCCACGCGCCGCGCCGCAGCGTGCGCGATCAGCTTCAGCCCGAAGCCGCGCCGCAGCGCCTCGTGTGGCTCGCGGGCGAAGCGGTGTGCGCGGTGCCGGCGGTCGCGGCGGTGTGGCCGCGGCCGGCGATCGCGCCGCCGTTCTACGGCTTCGGCCCGGACGGCACCTCACGCGTCCGCTTCGCCGGGCGCGACGCGGTGTTGCTCCGCGGGCGCGCGTCCGCGCCGCTGGGCCGCTTCCGCGCGTGGCTGCGGGCCGTGCCGTGGCGGTCGCCCGGTGTCACCGCGGGCCGCGTGCTGTTCCACCTCGCGCGGTACGGCGTACCGGCCCCGCGACTGCTCGCGTTCGGGCAGCGGTTCGTGAGCGCGACATCCGCCGAATGGTTCACGCTCCACGAAGCGCCGCCCGGCGAAGCGCTGCGGAAGTGGCGGCGCACGGCCCCGTCCGCCGCACGTCGGGCCGCATTCGATTCGGCGACCGAGTGCCTGCGGAAACTGCACGACGCCGGGTGCGTGCTGCTCGACGCGAAGAACGCGTTCGCCGTCGAAGCCGGCCGCGTGTCGGTCGCCGACCCGCGCGCGGTTCGCATCGTGCGCCGCGTGAGCGCGGCCGCGCGGCGGCGCGACCGGCGCGCGGTGGCTCACCTGCTGGGGGTGGAATGAACCCGACGCCGACCAGCCTCACGCGCCTCGCGCCGTCGGCCCGCGACCCGGTGTCGTCGCTGTGGCACCGGCTGCGGCGCGGGGTGCGGCTGCTCCGCAAACAGGCCGACTGGGACCGCTTCGCGGGCGACGGCTGGCCGGACCGCATCATGGCCGAACCGCTCACGGACCGCGGGCACCAGAAGCAGGGGCGGTCGATCGGCCGCAAGGTGTTCGCCGACGGCCGCGACACGCTTAGCGTGTATCTCAAGCGGCACTTCACGCTGTCGCGGTGGGCCGGGCTGAAGGCGACGCTGTTCCCGAACCGCGCGTGGTCGCCGGGGCTTCAGGAGTGGCAGCGGTTATGCTGGGCGAAGGAGCAGGGATTTCCCGTCCCGCGGGCGGTCGCGGCCGGGCAGTTCGTCGGGCCGTGGGGGCGTCTCCAGGGCTTCCTCGCGGTCGAGGAACTGCACGGCATGTTACCGCTTCACGAGGCGGTTCCGCTCGCCGCCCGCACGCTCGACGCGCCGGCGTTCGCGCGGTGGAAGCGCGGCCTCGTGGCCGAACTCGCGCGGCTCGCGCGCGAACTGCACCGCCGCAAGGTGTTCCACAAAGACCTGTACTTCTGCCACTTCTACATCCCTGAAACGCTCACGCGATCGGTCCCCGCCGACTGGACGGACCGCGCGGTGATGATCGACCTCCAGCGCCTCGCGCGGCACACGCTCACTGGCGCGTGGTGGCAGGTGAAGGACCTCGCGCAACTGATGTTCTCGTCCGAGGTGGAAGGCGTGACCGCGCGCGACCGCGCGCGGTTCTGGAAGCTGTACCGGAAGGGCTGGCCGGACGGCCGCGGGCCGGGCGAGTGGCTGCGCCCGCTGGTGCGGTGGAAGTGGCGGCTGTACCGCCGGCACAACGCGCGGAAGCCGTCGGCCGTGCCGTATGACAAGCGAACCGCGGCGTGAACGCGAAGAACCCACCCCCCGGCCCCC
>JAYUBA010000632.1:0-5988 GCA_043741075.1 Frigoriglobus sp. | reverse complement strand
GTACGACACGGTGACGCCGCCCGCGTTGCACAGGATGTCGGGGATGAGGTAGATGTCCGACCGCGCGATGACGCCGTCGGCCTCCGGGTCGGTCGGGCCGTTCGCGCCCTCGGCCAGCACGCGGCACTTCAGATTGCCCGCGTTCTCGGCGGTGATGACCCGCTCCATCGCGGCCGGCACCAGCACCGTACACGGGGTGGTGAGCAGGTCCGCGTCCGGGAGCGCCTCGGCTTCCGGGAAGCCGACGACCGTCTTCCGCTCGTTCTTCGACTGGTAGGCGATCAGGTCGGCGACGTTGATGCCGCGGTCGTTGCGGATCGCGCCGTACCGGTCGCCGACGGCGATCACCTTCGCCCCGATCTTCACCAGTTCCTCGCACGTCACCGAGCCGACGTTGCCGAACCCTTGAACGACGGCGGTCGCGGTTTCGGGCCGGATGTTCAGTTCGGCGAGCGCCTCGGTCACGCAGTACACGACCCCGCGGCCGGTGGCCTCCTTGCGTCCGACGCACCCGCCGAGTTCGACCGGCTTCCCGGTCACGATCTCCGGGCACGCGTACCCGACCTTCATGGAATACGTGTCGTAGATCCACGCCATCGTCTGCTCGTCGGTGCCCATGTCCGGGGCCATCACGTCCACGCGCGGGCCGATGACGCTCTGAATCTCGTCGGTGAACCGGCGGGTGAGCCGCTCCTTCTCCCCGCCCCGCAGTTCCGCCGGGTCCACCGCGATGCCGCCCTTCGCCCCGCCGAACGGCAGGTTCATGATGCCGCACTTCCAGCTCATCCACATCGCGAGCGCCGCGACCTCGCCCAGATCGACGGTCTTCGCGTACCGCAGGCCGCCCTTGCTCGCCCCGCTGGTGAGCGAGTGCTGGACGCGGTAGCCGACGAACACCTCGGTGCGCCCGTCTTCCATGCGGACCGGGACGGACACGATCAGCGACCGCTTGGGGAGCATGAGCCGCTCCGCGACGCCCTCGTCCAGTTCCGTCTCCCGCGCGACCTGCCGCAACTGCTGACAGGCCATGAGATAGGTCGGGGAGCTGACGAACGGGTTGGACGCCGGGTGGGCCGGGGGCATCGCGGACATACCGCACCTCGAACGGGGAGAGGGGCCGTCTGGTGGCACTACCGGATTATACGCTTCGGAGCGCCGGCGAAGACCCCTCACCCGGCTCGAGGACTCGCCACCCTCTCCCCGTAAGACGGGGCGAGGTGAAGACCCCGCGCGCCCCTTGACCGGCACGGGCCGCTGTTGTGCCCACCTCGCCCCGCGCTTCGCGGGGCGAGGTCGCGGCGCCTCGCCGCGGGTGAGGGGGTCTTCTCTTCCATCCACCGCTACCACCGCTCCCGGAGCTTGAAGTCCTTGATGAAGTAGCACAGGTTGCGCGTGTCGAACGGGAGGAAGTACTCCGGCGGGCGGCACCGGAAGCGGATCGTCGTGCGGCCCGGCGGCAGGTCCACTACGTACTTCTTGGGAACCCCGTGCCGCTTCCGGTCGAGCGGGTCGTCCTTGTCGAGAACCTTATCGACCGCGAACGCGTCGTTCAGCGGCGCGCCGAGCGCCACCTCGAACGGGCCGGCGACCTCCGTGCCGATGGTGAACGACAGGTCGAACGCGCGGGTCCGGTCGGCCGGGTTCACCAGCACCAGTTGCGCGTCGAACGGCCCCCACTGGAGGCGCTCGCCGTCCTCGTCCGGGTCGGGGACGAAGAACCCGCCGAGCCACAGCGGGGCCACCCACTCGCGCTCCTCGACCGCGTCCTTCGCGTACTTGACCGGGTCCATGCGCTGGTACGCGTCGCGGTACGGGCGCAGGTCCACGAAGAACTGCTTGCCGTCCTCGTGAACGATCTCCGGCAGGCGCCCGGCCCGCGCCCCGGCCGCGCCGCGGAACAGCTCGTTCAGCCGGTTGATGAACATGGCCGCCCGGTCCGCGTCCTTCGCCGCCCCGAACCCGCGGCCGTCGATCAGCAGCCCGTCGAACCCGCGGGCCACGACCCGGCGCAGCAACTCGTCCGGCTTCGCGTAGGTCACGTCCTTCTGCCACGCGTCCGCCTCGCGCCCCTTGATCGCGCCGTAACTCCAGTACAGTGCGTCGGTCATCAGGTACCCGCGCGCGTGCTCGTACACTGCCATCCGGTTGATCGGTGGGCTTTCGGGGAACGGCGCGTGCGGCAGGCAGAACACCCAGGTTCCCGGCGGCATCGCCCGCTCGACCTCTTTGAAGAACCGCTTGTCGGCCCGGAACCGCTCGGCGAACAGGTCGATCTTCTCCATCCCGTTCGGGTTGAACGGGTTCCACCCCCACGGCGTCTGGTCGAAGTACCCGACGAGCAGGACCGCGGCGAAGATCGGGTAGCGCGCCCGCCGCATCCGGCGGCCCGTCCGCATGAGCAGGAACCGGTCGAGCCACCAGAACACGATGAAGAGACAGAGGAACGCGATGAACACGCAGACGCGATTGTACGCGCGGATCTGCGGCGTCACGAGCAGGTTGAACAGCGAGCCGAACGCGCCGATGGTGCCGAGCAGCACGAGGTACACCGCGAGCGCGGCGACCCCGCCCTCCGGCCAGCGCCGGCGGGACGGCAGCAGGACCAGCCCAATGAGCGCGAGCAGCCCGGCGCCGCCGATCAGCCCGAGCGACCCGGCCCGCTCGCCCTCCGCCGGCCGCATCGCCGCCGCGGTGAACATCGTCCGCAGGTTCGCGAACGGGCGGAAGTTGTGGTCGGTCGCGGGTAAAAGTAGGTGAGCGATCTTCAGCCCGTAGTTGTCGGCCTCCTCCGGGAAGCGGGCGGTGAGCGGGTTCACCCCGTACTTGTACTGGTACACGAACGTCGGGACGTGGTACACGAACCCGACGGCGACGACCGGCGCGGTCACCAGCGCGGCCGACGCGGCCCCGCGCCAGGTGCCGTGAACGGCCCACGCGTACATCCCGGCGAACGCGTAGCTGGCGCACGCGAAGAACGCGTAGTACGCCCCGGTCGATGCGGTCACCGCGCCGAGCGCGATCTGACCGAACCCGCGCCGCGTGAACAGCTCGCGGAGAACGGCGCGCGTGGCCCGCGCGCCCCACGCGAAGACGCGCTTCCACGCGGCCCCGGAGCCGCGCGCCGCGGCCCGCGCCGTCGCCCACACCGCGGGCCACGCGATCGACACCGGCGGGTACCGCCCGTCCGCGCCGCGGCGGAAGAACGGAAACTCGCCCTTGCCGATCGCCAGCGCCGGCACCAGCGACACCGGCACCCACCAGTACGCGGCCAGGAAGTAGTGGAAGTGGTACCGCTCCTGGTGGTACGGGAGGAACGCGTACAGCAGCCCGCCGACCGCCGCCGCCGCCAGCGACAGCTTCAGCCACCGCAGCACCCACATCGCGGTGAGTACCGTGAGCGGGTACGTGAGCAGGCTGTAGACGTTGAACACCACCAACAGGTCCGGGATGAACCGACCGAGCGCCCAGAGGATGACGAAGTGCAGGTGGTCGATGATGGGGAAGTCGTACAACTCCTGCTCGCCCGGCGCGCCGAGTCGCTCGGTGTGCCAGTGGCTCCCGTGTTCGAGCGTCGTCTTTACGAGCGGCAGATACAGGAGCACGTCGAGGTCGTAGTAAAACGGGGCGTGGAGGTCGCGGTTCCAGAGTTGCATCCCGACCGTGGCCAGAACGCCCGACAGGAGCATGGCCCCGACGTACCAGGCGAGCCGCTCCCGCCACGCGGCCGGCGGCGCGAGGTCGGCCGGTTCCGCCGGCTCCTCGAGCGCAGGAACCGTGGGCGCGGGATCAGGTGCGGTGGCGGGCGGCTCGGACATGCGGGGCGGGTGCCTCGAAGCGGCAATAGGCGAGGGGAGTCGAGAACCTTCAACTCGAATAGTTAGGGTAACGAGCGCCCGATGTCACCCCTGGACGTTACTTCACCGCGCCTGATCTTCGGCTGCGGCTACCTCGGCCAGCGGGTCGCGGACCTCTGGCGCGGGTCCGGGCACCGCGTCGCGGCGCTCACCCGCGGCAACGCGGACGCCCTTCGCGCGAGCGGAATTGCGCCGATCACCGGCGACGTACTCGACCCGGACAGCCTGCGAACGCTCCCCGCCGCGTCCACGGTCCTTTACGCGGTCGGCATAGACCGCAGTGCGGGAAAGACGATGCGCGAGGTGTACGTTAACGGCCTCGCGAACGTGCTGGACGCACTCCCGCCCGGCGGGCGTTTCATCTACATTTCCAGCACGAGCGTTTACGGCCAGTCCGACGGCGAGTGGGTGACGGAAGCCAGCCCGACCGAACCGACGGAAGAGTCCGGGAAGGTCGTTCTCGAAGCGGAACAACTTCTGCGCGCGAAGCGGCCGGACGCGATCGTCCTCCGCTCCGCCGGCCTGTACGGCCCGGACCGCCTTCTGCGGAAGCAACCGACCTTGGAGGGCGACCCACTCACCGGTGATGTTGATAAGTGGCTGAACCTCGTTCACGTCGCGGACGCTGCGTCCGCGGTGCTGTGCGCGGAATCCCGCGGCGTGCCCGGTGAAACGTACAACATCGCGGACGGCACGCCCGTGTCGCGGCGCGCGTTCTACACGCGGCTCGCGGAGTTGCTTTACGCCCCGGAAGCGACGTTCGACCACCGTGCGGAACCCGGCGCGCCGAATCGCCGGATCGACGCGACGAAATTCCGCGCGCTTGGTTGGGCGCCGGGGTTCGCGAACTACCGCGAGGGCTTGACCGCGGCCGTCGCGGAATCGACGATGTAGTCACTCCCAACGTAAAGGTGCCTCATGCTTCGCTTGCTCGTCGCGCTCGTGATACTCGCGGTCACGTCCCCCGCGTTCGCGGAGGATAAGGAAAAGGACAAGCCGAAGCCGAACGCGCTCACCAAGAGGGAGATTTCGGACGGCTGGATTCTGCTGTTCGACGGCGAAACCACGTTCGGGTGGGAGGCGACCGCCAAGAAGAAGGATGACGCCAAGCCCGAACTCCGCGTGAAGGATGGCTTGCTCGTACTGACCGGTGAGGGCCGGGTGCGTCCGACGACGGCACTTGCCCTGTTCGAGTTGCGCGGCGAGTACCGCACCGCAGCCAAGGAGGCGAAACTGCTCGTGCGTACCGGCTCAGGCGTCGCGCTCGAGATGGGTGGCGCCCTCACAACGGGCAAAGCCGACGAGTGGCGACCATTCCTCGTGAAATTCGCGAAGGACGAAACGATCATTGCCGCCGGCGATCTGAGCAAACCAGGCATCTCGGTTACCGGCGGTTCACTATCCGATAACGCACTGGGTGAAATCATTCTGGCCCTCCCCGCGGGCCAGAACAGCTCGGCCGAGCTGCGAAATGTGAAACTCCGCCCGCTCGCCACAGCACCCCTATTCACCGGGAAGAACCTCGACGGGTGGAAGGTCAACGCGGCCGACCCGAAGCGGATGGCGTCGAAGTGGGAAGTCACGAAGGACGGCGAGCTGTCCGTCAAGAACGGGCCGGGCGACCTCGTCACCGAGAAGGAATTCGACAACTTCGTGCTGCAATTCGAGTGCAAGACGCTCGGCAAGGCGCTCAACAGCGGCGTCTTCTTCCGCTGCATCCCCGGCCAGTACCAGAACGGCTACGAGGCGCAGATTCAGAACGCGTTCGTCGGCGACGACCGCACCAAACCCACGGACTTCGGCACGGGCGCGATCTACCGGCGCGTCCCGGCGCGGAAGGTAGTCAGTAACGACAACGAGTGGTTCACGATGACCGTCGTCGCGGACGGCAAGCACATCTCGACGTGGGTGAACGGCTACCAGACGGTCGATTGGACCGACGACCGCAAGGAGAGCGACAACCCGCGGCAGGGCTACCGCGCCGCGAAGGGTCCGCTCTCGATTCAGGGCCACGACCCGACCACGGACATCCTGTTCCGCAACATCCGGATCGCTCCGCTTCCATAGTCGCAAAGTCGCAAAGTCGCAAGGTCGAAAGTCGTAAAGTCGAAGACATCAACGGCAGATGTCTTCG
>JAYUBA010000631.1:0-5992 GCA_043741075.1 Frigoriglobus sp. | reverse complement strand
GCATCGAGGACTCTGCCCCGGCCACCCGGGATCGCGTAACAATGCCGGCCGCGTGAGGGAAGCGGCCGGCGTCACTTCTTGTTGCCGCTCTCCTTCAGCTCCATCGTCACCTCCATCTTCTGCCCGCCGATGTCGGCGCTCATGGTCATCTTCACCATGCCCGTCGGAACGTCCTTCGCCATCCACGACTTCACGTCGGCGTCCACGTCCTTGTCCCCCGCCTTCGCCTTCACCGTGTAGGTGGTCCAGGTGGTTTCATACTCCTTGCCGCCCACCTTGATCTTCTCCTTACCCTCCTTGACCTTCTCGACCTTCGCGTCGGTCCCGGCGGGCAGGTTCGCGGCCTTGGTCGGGTCGTACGGCTTGGTCAGGTCGATCTTCTGCTCCTGGGCCGGGATGTCCGTCTCGTTCCCGCCGAACTCGACCGTCCCGGTCATCTTGGCGCTTGGAAAGTGGGCAGTGGGCAGTGGGCAGGAAAGACAAAGCGTGCTTCATGTCTTTCTCTGAACTGTCCACTGCCCACTGCTCACCGCCCACTAATGATGTTGCCGCCGGGGGCTTGCGTGCGTACTTGGTTTCGGTGACACTATGTCGCACCGCTGAAGGTTGCTCGCTTCAGTTCCCGCCGTTCCCGAGGAGCGCTGATGTTCACCCGCCACACGGCCCGAGCGTTCGGGCTGGCCCTGTCCGTGTTCTTCCTGTCCGCCGGCCTGACGGCGCTGTCCGTCAAGGCCCAGCCGGACAAGAAGGACGAGAAGAAGGACGAGAAGAAAAAGGCCAAGTCGAAGCTCAAGATCACCGTCCCGCAGGACGACGCGAAGCTGCTGATCGAGGGCAAGGAGACCAAGCCGACCGGCCCGACCCGCGAGTTCGAGACGCCCGACCTGGAGGTCGGCAAGCTGTACGAGTACACGTTCTCCGCCACCTGGCAGCCGAACAACTACACCACGCTCACCCGCACCAAGTCGGTCGAGTTCAAGGGCGGCGACGACGTGACCGCCGACCTCACCAAGGCCGACCCGAAGACCGACAAGGCCGTCATCCGGTGGGTGCCGACCCCGGACGACATCGTCGAGGAGATGCTCAAGCTCGGCGGCGTGAAGAAGGGCGACGTGGTGTTCGAGCCGGGACCGGGCGACGGCCGGATGCTCATCGCCGCCGTCAAGAAGGGCGCGACCAAGGGCGTCGGCATCGAGATCGACCCGAAGAAGGCGGAGGAGGCCAAGGAGGCCGTCAAGAAGGCCAAGCTCGACAAGGAGATCACGATCATCGAGGGCGACGCGCTGAAGGACCGCGACTACAGCGAGGCGACCGTGGTGCTGCTGTACATGGGCAACGAGTTCAACGCCCTGCTGCGGCCGGTCCTGGAGAAGCAACTCAAGCCCGGCGCGCGCATCGTCTCCCACCGGTTCACCATCGGCGACTGGGCGCCGGACAAGACGGTCAAGGTGACCGGCGCCGACGGCGACGAGTACACCCTGCACCTGTGGACCGTGAAGGACAAGAAGTAGTGCGGGTGCGGGTGCGGCGAACCCGGAGCGTCAGCGACGGGGTGAACCTCAGCGCGACCCGAAGCGCCAGGGCACCCCGGCGCTGACGCTCCGGGTTCGCCGTAACATTGCCGCGTTTGTGCGGTATCATTACCGTGCCTTCCCTTTCCCGGAGATGTCAGATGATGCGTAACCTGTTCGCCGCCGCCGTGGCGGCCGTCCTCGGCGGGGCCGTCGTGGCCGCCGACCTGAAGTCCGGCCCGCCGACCGGCGACAAGGTGCCCGGCGCGTTCCACCCGTACAACGTCACCGGCGAGGACGCGGGCAAGACCGCGTGCCTGTACTGCAAGGCCGGCGACGACCCGGTTGCGATGGTGTTCGCCCGCACCGGCGACGACCCCATGACCCACAAGTTGCTCAAGGCCATCGACGCCGAGACCGTCAATCGCGCCAAGGCCGACATGTGGAGCTTCGCCATCTTCACCGGCAAAAAGGACAAGCTGGAGCCGCAACTCAAAGACGCGGCGAAGAAGGCCGAACTGAAGAAGCTCGTGCTCGCTATCGAGGACGCCGCAGACCCGATCCCCGCGAAGTACAACCTGAGCAAGGACGCGGACGTGACCGTCATTCTGTACGTCGATCGCGTGGTGAAGGTGAATTACAGCTTCGCCAAGGGCAAGCTGACGGACAAGGACATCGAGACCGTCGTGAAGGACGTGTCGAAGATCGTGAAGTGACTTCGAGGCGAGCGGGCGTAAGCCAATGGCGAATGTGACGGTGACGGTGGGCTTTGGCCCTCTCCCCTTGCGGGAGAGGGCCAAGACATCGAAAGCCACGGCTTCCCCGGGCTTTCTGCGTTAATGTGTCCACTCTTCACACACCTCCCGACGGGATGCGCACGTTCGTTCTCAACTCCGGGAAGTCTGCGTTCGAAGGCCAAATGTGCCCTTGACGCCGTATTGTTCGACCGAATACGCTCTCCCTTTACACAGCAGAAATCCCACGCCGCTCCAGGTGCTCCGGCACCCGGACGGTTTGCGTTTATTTGTCGCGCGGCAAACGCGCGAGGTGGGTTCTTCGTCTTTTTTGCTAACGGACCGGGAATTGCTCATGTTTACTTTGTCTGCAACCGACATCGGCCCGCGGACGTATCTCAGGTAGCCTCCCGTCGGTTGCGGTGGCGAACTTGAGAAAATAATGAGTTACCGCTGCAAGGTCGTGCGGTTTGTGACGTAGAATTCAGTAACAGGAGCGCCGCGGGGTCACTTCAACCTCCCCCGGCAACCATCCAGGAGGGACATCTCATGTTGGTTCTGACCCGTCGTCCGAACGAATCCATCGTCATCGCGAACAACATCATCATCACCGTCGTGAGCGTCGGTCCCGGCCGCGTGAAGCTCGGCATCCAGGCACCGCCGAACGTCCGCGTGGACCGGCAGGAGATCCACGACAAGATCGAACTGTCGGCCGACGTGCTGGCGACGGTCGGTGTCGCGGAGACCGCCGGCGATGTCCAGAACACGTTCATCGGTTCCGGCCCGGACACCGCGATGATCGTGATCGGCACCCCCGCGACCGCGCCGCAGAGCGCGACCGGCGCACCGGCCGTCTCACCCATCCCGCTGACGAACAAGCTGAGCAAGTACCGCCTGCCGCGCAAGCCGCGCTAGGCCCGAAACGGACACCCCGCACGACCGCTCGACAGCCCCCGCACTTCGGTTCGGGGGCTTTCTTCCGTTGGCCTGTTTGAAATAGGTGGCCGTCCGCGTCGTCATTGCGGAGAACCACACCGGGGACTCCGCACCGCGTTTCCGCGAGGGGCCAGGTATGACCGCCGCCGTCCTGCTGTTGGTCGCGTGTGCCGTGCCGGAACACCGCGCGCCTCATTTCGGCACAGCGGGCGTGTGCGACCCGGTCAAAGTCGTCACACCGAAAGAGGCGCTTCGGCCGTTCAACGTGCTGGTCGGCTCGTGGAAGGGGAGTGGGACGCCGGAGGGCACGAAGGAAGAGCGCGTCGCGGGCGCGTGGGAAGAAACGGTCGCGTGGGAGTGGACGTTCAAGGATCAGGATGCGTGGCTGACCGTCACCTTTACCAAGGGCAAGCACTTCACGAAGGGCGAACTGCGGTACACGCCGGACAAGGACGCGAAGGACGCGCCCCCGCGCTTCACGCTGGCGCTCACCGGCACGGACAAATCGACCGCGACGTTCGTCGGCGGCCTCACCGACAAGGACAAGGTGTTGACGCTCACCCGCACCGGCGGCCCGGCGGGCGAGGAGCAACGGCTCGTCTTCAGCCTGTTGCACCACAACCGCCACCTGTACCGGTTCGAGACGCGGCCGGCGGGAACCACGGTCGCGTTCGCGAAGAAATATCAGGTGGGTGCGACGAAGGAGGGCGTGGCGTTCGCCGACGTGCCGAAGGGGCCGGAGTGCATCGTCAGCGGCGGGCTGGGCACGATGAAGGTGACGTACAAGGGCAAGGACTACTACGTGTGCTGCTCCGGGTGCCGCGACGAATTCAAAGCCGATCCGGAGAAATACATCAAGGAAGCGGAAGCCAAAGCGAAGAAGCCGTAGGCGTGCGTTTGCGTTTTGTCTTCGCCCCAAGGGGGCGTTGGGTAATAGCCCAGGGCGCAAGCCCTGGGTCTGGGGTGTCGCGAACCCTTGGGGCGAAGACGAGAACGTAACGTAGCCCCTTGATTCGCCCCTGATTCGTGCGACAATGCGGTCGCCTGTCTGAACCTTCTCCCGGCGCTCTGCCGGGTGGTCACCGGAGTCCCGGTCATGGCCGATGCGCCCCTTCCTTCGGACCTGAGTAAGGTCGATCCGAGCGACGCGTGGAAGCTGTGGCAGCCGGCCGCGAACGCGTGGAACCGCAAGTGGGCCGCCCACCTGCTCCGCCGCGCCGCGTTCGGCCCGACGCCGCCCGAACTCGACACGGCGCTCGCCGCCGGCCTTCCGAAGACGCTCGACAAACTGTTCGCGGGCGAACCGGACGCGGCCGATCGGCTCGACCTGCTCACCGAAACCGGCAAGTACTACACCGATACCACCAGCCTGCGCACCTGGTGGCTCTACGCCATGCTCGAAGGCGGGCACCCGCTCCGCGAGAAGCTCACCCTCTTCTGGCACAACCACTTCGCCACCAGCTACGCCAAGGTGCGCAGCACCAAGCTGATGTTCGAGCAGAACGCCACGCTGCGCAAGCACGCCCTGGGCAAGTTCCCCGCGTTCCTGCGCGACGTGAGCAAGGACACGGCCATGCTCGTGTGGCTCGACTCCAACCGCAACGTGAAGGGCGCGCCGAACGAGAACTACGCCCGCGAGGTCATGGAACTGTTCTCGCTCGGCGTCGGCAACTACACGGAGAAGGACATTCAGGAGGCCGCCCGCGCGCTCACCGGCTGGCACCACGACACCGAGGTGACCAAGTTCGAGTTCAACCGCGAGTTGCACGACGACGGCTCCAAGACCGTGTTCGGCAAAACGGGGAAGTGGACCGGTGAAGACGTGGTTCGGCTGTGCTGCGAGAAGGACGCGTGCGCGAAGTTCCTCGTCGGCAAGTTGTACGCGTTCCTCGTGAGCGAGTCGCCCCCGCCGAAGGGGTTCCTGACGCCGCTCGAAGAGCAGTTCCGCACGTCCGGTTACGACATCGCGGACGTGACGAAGACGGTCCTCGGCTCGCGGCTGTTCTTCAGCGAGCACGCGTACCGCAAGCGGGTGAAGTGGCCGGTCGAGTGCGCGCTGGGCGCGGTCAACGCCGCGGTGCCGGGCCGCGTCCCGCTCTCGGACGTGATCGACCCGCTCGCGAAGATGGGGCAGGCGCTGTTCACCCCGCCGAACGTGAAGGGGTGGCGCACCGGCACCGACTGGCTCAACAGCGCGACGCTGCTGGCGCGGAACAACTTCGCGGAGAAGGTGGCGATGGGCACATGGGGCAAGGGCCGGCCCGCCCGCTCCGACGGCAGAGTTTTCATGACGGTGGACGCGGACAAGACGCCCGGCCCCCCTTCCGATGTCGGTCCCCCGCCGCCGGAGGCCAAGCACGACGTGTGCGAGTTCGTCTACGCCGCGAAGCCCAAGGACGTGGCCGCGGTCGTGAAGCGGATCGGCGAGTTGCTCTACGGCGACGCGGTTCCCGCGCCGGTGGCGAAGAAACTCGAAGCGTTCCTGCTCACGCCCGGCCCCGCGCCGGGCAGCAAACCCGCGACACCGAAGAGCGTGCCGAGGGGGCCAGGCGGGGCGCCGCCCGCGCCCGCGCCTGCGCCGCCGAAGACGGGTGCGGAGAAGCCCAAAGACGCGCCGAAGAAGGACGCGCCGAAGCCGCTCGACCCGAAGGACGTGACGATCGACTCGCCGGAGTTCAAGGCCCGCGTCCGCGAGGCCGTCCACGCGATGATGTGCCTGCCGGAGTACCAGTTGAATTAAGGCACGCTTCGACTTCAAACACGAGGAGCCGCAGATAACGCAGAGAACGCAGATCAGCGAAGACAACTGAA
>JAYUBA010000630.1:0-1757 GCA_043741075.1 Frigoriglobus sp. | reverse complement strand
ACATCCCGCTCGCCGTCGCAGAGGGCGAGAAGAAAGCCGCCGCCGCCGACCAGCACGGCATCGCGTGCGTCGGTCTGGTGGGCGTCTACGGCTGGTGCCAGAAGCGCGAGAAGGACGCCGACGGCCAGAAGCACGGGGAGCGGAAGTTGATCCCCGACCTTGAAGCCATCCCCTGGAACGGCCGCACGGTGTATGTTGCATACGACTCCGACGCCGTAACCAATCTCAAGATTCTACAAGCCGAGTCTCATCTCGCCGAAGCGCTACGAGCCCGTGGGGCTGTCGTATATGTAGTACGTCTGCCCGTGGGCAAGGATGGGCTGAAGAACGGGCTGGACGACTACCTCATCACAAACACCGTCGAAGACCTACATCACCTGATGGTCGCGGCGGTGCAGGTCGATAAGCCCGTGATGGCGACGGCGACGGCCGTGCCCGTCCGGCGTATGACCGCTCCCCCGTGGCCGGTGCTACAGCCCGAGGCCATGTACGGGTTGGCGGGGGAGTTCGTCGCCGCCCTGGAACCCCACTCCGAAGCCGATCCCGCCGCGCTGCTCCTCCAACTCCTGGTGTTCGCGGGCAACGTCTTCGGGCGGACGGCGCACTTCACCATCGAAGGCACCAAGCACTACGGCAACGAGAACTGCGTCATCGTGGGCGACACCGCCCGCGCCAGGAAGGGCACGTCCTTGGGGCGCGTCCAAGCGATCTACGAAGCCGCCGCGCCCGTCTGGGCGTCCTCCTGCATCGCGAGCGGGCTGAGTTCGGGGGAAGGTCTCATTCACCGCGTCCGCGACCGCGTGGCGCAGGAGGGTGAGAAGGGCGAAGTGGTCCTCGATCCGGGCACCACGGACAAGCGCCTGCTGGTCGTGGAGGAAGAGTTCGCGAAGGTGCTGAAGCAGACGGACCGGTCCGGAAACATCCTGAGTGAGGTGTTGCGGTCCGCATGGGATGGCAAGGTTCTCGCGTCCATGACGCGGGCCGCGCCGTTGAAGGCCACCGACTCGCACGTCTCGATCAACGCACACATCACGAAGGGCGAACTGCGGAAGACACTCACCGGAACGGACATCGCGAACGGCTACGGCAACCGGTTCCTGTGGGTCTGCGCCCGGCGGTCGAAGCTGCTCCCCCACGGCGGAAATCCAGACCCCGAGGTGATGGCCGAACTGCATGACCGGTTGGCCGACGCGATCACCTTCGCGGGCCGCGTCGGGGAGGTCGTGCGGGACGCCGACGCCGAAGCCCTGTGGGCCGACGTGTACGCCGCCCTGGACAAGTCGCCCCGGTCGGGGGCGGTGGATTCCCTGTGCGCGCGGGACGCGGCGCATATCGTTCGGTTAAGCCTGATCTACGCGATGTTAGATATGTCCACCGTGGTGCGGGCCGAACACCTCCTGGCCGCGCTCGCCGCGTGGAGGTACTGCGAGGACTCCGTGAAGCACCTGTTCGGCAGTTCCACCGGCAACCCGGTGGCGGACAAGATCGCGGCGCACCTACAGGCCAGCCCGAGCGGCGCGACCCGCACTGAGATTCGCGCGCTAGTCGGCAGGCACGCGCCCGGTGCCGACGTGGACACCGCGCTCGTCATGCTGAAGGACATGGGACTCGCCCGGCCCGAGCAGCGGGCGACGGGGGGGCGCTCGTCCGAGACGTGGGCCGCGACCGCGAACGGAGGTGCAACCCGTGGATGACATCATGGAAATCCTCCGCGCCGCCCGTGCGGCGCGGGGACCAAAGGGACCAAAGGGACCAAA
>JAYUBA010000629.1:0-1757 GCA_043741075.1 Frigoriglobus sp. | reverse complement strand
CTTTGACCTCCCCCCTTGAGGGGGAGGTCGCCGCGCAGCGGCGGGTGGGGGGAACGTCGCCACCAGAAGAGACTGTTGGGACGGCGCCAGCCCGCTCCGCCACCGCGATCTCCCGCATCCGGAACTTCTGCACCTTGCCGGTCACGGTCATTGGGAACGCGTCCACGAACTTCCAGTACCGCGGAATCTTGAACGTCGCGATGCGCCCGTGGCACGCGGCCCCTCAGTTCGTCGTCCATCACCGCGAGGTCGCCGGTGTGCATCCAGCCGGCCGGGTCGATGGCCGCCGGGTCGCTCCAGTAGCCGAGCATCGCCATGTAGCCGCGGGTGCATTGCTCGCAACGGCGGCGGCGTATTTCTCGCTACTGACGAGGCGGGTTGAGGAGTTCAAAGCGGGCGAGTGAGCACGCCCGCTTCCCCGAAACGCACCGGCGCGCTAGAATGGCAGCTATGTCCGCACCGCTGCCGATTCTCGATCCCGACGCGAAGACCCCGGTCGCTCACGCGCCCGGCTCGCCCCTGCCCGGCATCCTCGACGTGCCGGCCGACACGCTCCGCGCGTGGCTCGCCGAACACCGCCAGCCGCCCATGCGCGTCGGGCAGATCCGCCGCCAGGTTCTCGCGAGTAGAGCGGTGACGTTCGAAGCGATGTCCGACCTGCCCAAACAGTTGCGGGCGGACCTCGCGGCGTCCTTCAGCGTGTTCTCGTCGCGCGTCGAGAAGCACCTCTTCGCCAGAGACGACACGCACAAGCTCGTTCTGCGCCTGGCCGACGACCGGATGATCGAAGCCGTGCTGATTCAGGACGACGGCCGCGCCACCGCGTGCATCAGCACGCAGGTCGGGTGCGGGATGGGGTGCGTGTTCTGCGCCAGCGGGCTGAACGGCGTCGAGCGGAACCTGACCACCGGCGAGATGCTCGAACAGTTGGTGCGGCTCCGCAACCTGACCGACGAGACCAGCACCAACCCGGACCGCGCGCCGCGGCTCACCAACGTCGTCGTGATGGGCATGGGCGAACCGCTCGCGAACCTGGAAAGCCTCTTGGAGGCGCTCGCGGTGGCCGGCGACAAGAACGGGCTGGGGATCGGTGCCCGGCACATCACCATTTCGACCGTCGGGCTGCCGGCCAAGATCAAGAAGCTCGCGGAGAGCGGCAAGCAGTACAGCCTCGCGGTGTCGCTGCACGCGCCCAACGACGAACTCCGCACCCGCATCGTGCCGACCAACGAGAAGACCGGCCTCGACGCGATCCTCGCCGCCGCGGACGCGTTCTATGCTGTCACCGGCCGGCAGGTCACCTACGAATACGTCGTCCTCGGCGGTCTGAACGACCAGCCGCACCACGCGCGGCAGCTCGCCGGCCTGCTCGTCGGGCGGAAGGCGCACGTCAACCTCATCCCGTGGAACGACGTGGCCGGGCTGCCGTACCGCCGCCCGCAGGACGACGACCTGCAAGGGCTGATCGACACGCTCCGCAAGGCCGGTGTGAGCGTGAAGGTGCGCAAGCGCAAAGGCTCCGAAATCGACGCCGCGTGCGGCCAACTCCGCCGGAAGGTCGAAGCGGAGACTAACCACAGAGACACAGAGACACAGAGAAATCAGGAGACAGAATTGAATACATGAATTGTGGTTTCTCTGTGTCTCTGTGTCTCTGTGGCAGGGCGTGCGCACTATTTTCCCGCTTGGAAATCGCAGGTTTTGAGCGACCACTACCGCTGAAACCAGCTAATCGCTGGCCTCCGAATTCTGGAAAT
>JAYUBA010000628.1:0-1758 GCA_043741075.1 Frigoriglobus sp. | reverse complement strand
GGCGAAGTTGGGGCACCGCCCGCGCCGCCGCCGACGATCACCCTCGAACCGACGTAGGCGGTTTCTCTTCTTGTGGTGCGGGCGTCCCGCCTGCTCTTCGCGATGCAGGCCAGAGGCCCGCACCACAAAGGAAGACAGCGACATTCTCCATTCGGGAGGTCCGTCATGAGCGAAGACGCGCTGCGCGACTTCTCCGGCACCGCCCGGCTGTTCCCGATGCCGAACCTCGTGCTGTTCCCGCACGTGGTTCAGGGACTGCACATCTTTGAACCGCGATACCGGCAGATGACCGCCGACGCGCTCGCGGGCGACGGCCTCATCGCGATCGCGCTCCTCCGCCCGGACCAGGACGAAGCCGCCGACCGCCCCGCGCTCGAACCGGTCGCGTGCCTCGGCCGAATCGTCTGGCACGAGAAGCTGTCCGACGGCCGCTACAACCTGCGCCTCCAGGGCGTCGGCCGCGCGCGCATTCTCGGGGAAGTGCCGACGGGTCGGCTGTACCGCACCGCTCGCGTGGAACTGCTCCCGGACGCCGCGCCGTCCGACCTCGCGGTGCTGTCGCAACTGCGCCGCGACCTGGCCGCCGCGGTGTTCCCGCGGTTCGCGGACGATTCGTCCGCCCGGCAGCAGCTTCAGGAACTGTTCGACAGCGACCGGCCGCTCGGCGAAGTGTGCGACATCCTTTCCTACGCGCTGCCGCTGCCGGTGGAACTGAAGCTGTCGCTCCTCGCCGACCCGCAGACCGACCGCCGCGCCGCCGCCATCGCCGACGCGCTCCGCGTCTCCGCGGCCCGCGCCGACCGCCCGTTCCCGCCGCCGTTCAGCCCGAACTGACCTGTGAGGTCGCTGTGGAGACCGACGAACAACCCCGCTATTTCACCCTCATCGACGCGTTCTGGGAACTGGTTCGCGTCGGGTACGTCGCCGCCGGTTGCTACTGCGGCTGGAAAGTGAGTGGAACCTTCTACGCCATGTTCGTCGGCGGGGTGGTCGGGCGAATCGTTGGTCTTTCTTTCTTCCTTTGTCTCTGGAGGCTTCTGGCTAGGCGACGGGAGGAAGAGCCGGGAAGCGGCGGCGCGCTGGTCGCGGATCGGCCGAATGATTACACCAGTGGTGCGGTTTCCAACCACTCCCCTCCCCGACCACTGGAGACATCAATGGCCCGCACCGTCACGTTCAAAGGCAAGCCGGTCGAACTGGCCGGAAACGAACTGAAGGCCGGCGACACCGCCCCGGCCTACACCGGCCTGAAGGGGCTGGACCCGGTCACGCTCGCGGACACGCCCGCCAAGGCGCGGCTGTTCAGCGTGGTGCCGTCGCTGGACACCGGCGTGTGCAGCCTGCAAACGAAGAAGTTCGACGACGGGGTCAAGGCGCTCGGCGACGGGGTCGCGTGCTACACCGTCAGCCTCGACCTGCCGTTCGCGCAGAACCGATTCTGCACCAGTGAGGGCATCGCCACGATGAAGACGGTGTCGGACGTCCACGACCACTCGTTCGGCAAGAACTGGGGCGTGCTGATCGAGAGCGGGCTGCCGCTGAAGCTGCTGACGCGGGCGGTGTTCGTGGTCGATCCGGCCGGCAAGGTGACCTACGCCGAGTACGTGCCGGAGGTGACCTCCCACCCGAATTACGACGCCGCCCTCGACGCTCTCAAGGCGGCGGCCAAGTAAGTCTCACAACCGGAGCGGGGGGCGTAAGCCCCCTGTGCGTCCGCCACACTCTCTGCGCCGCGGACGCACAGGGGGCTTACGCCCC
>JAYUBA010000627.1:0-1758 GCA_043741075.1 Frigoriglobus sp. | reverse complement strand
CCAAATGGTCACTGACCCCAAGAATAAGGACTTATGTCAAGTCTGAAGCCCTCGAATAAGGACTTACGTCGCAAATCGGGATTTGGTGTGCAAAGCCGTCGGCGAGTCCTCGAGCCGGGTGAGGGGTCTTAGCTCTGCCATTCAGGCTACGCCCCGCTTTACAAGCAGTTCCTACCGCTTGCCACGCCGGTGATACAATACCCGATGTCTCGCGGTCGCGGCGTGCGGTCGCGGCCCCCGTCTCTCGCGAGCGCACCGACTATTCAACCCATCGCACTTTCGCTCCTCGCGTCCGCCCCGGACGAAACCAGCGCCACACTCATGGTCGTGGGGCTGGTCGCCGTGCCCATATTAGTCGCGGTCAACGGGTTCTTCGTGGCCGCCGAGTTCGCGCTGGTCGCCATCCGCCCGACGCGGGTGGAGGAACTGGTGAACGCCAAAACGGCCGGGGCCGCGGCGCTCCAGCACGCCATCACCGACCTCGACCGGAGCGTCGCCGCGTGCCAGCTCGGCATCACCGTCGCCAGCCTCGCGCTCGGGTTCGTCAGCGAGCCGGCCATTCACCACCTCATCCAGCCGCTGCTCGCGGGGCTGTCGGACGAGTGGACCCGGGCGCTGTCCATCGTCGTCACCCTCGGCCTCATCACGTACATGCACGTCGTCTTCGGCGAGCAGATGCCGAAGCTCGCGGCACTTCAGGCGAGCGAGTCGGTCGGGCTGTGGGTGGCGCGACCGGTGTACGTGTTCGGCCGCGTCACCTACCCGCTCATCCGGCTGATGAACGGCTCGAGCGCGTGGTTCCTCCGCCGCCTCGGGTACAAGGCCGACGGCGAGGAGGGCGAGATTCACACGGTGGACGAACTCCGCATCCTGGTGGCGGACACCGAAGAGGCCGGGCTGCTCGACTCCGACCAGGCGGACATGGTGCTGAACGTGTTCGCGCTGACCGACAAGGTGGTGCGCGACTGCATGGTGCCGCGCGAGAAGATGGCCGCGCTGGACGTGAACAGCCCGCCGGACAAGGTGATGGAGGTGGCCCGGCTCGGTGCCCACACCCGCCTCCCGGTGTACGACGGCACGCCGGACAAGATCGTCGGCATCGTGAACACCAAAGACCTGTTCTTCCTCTTCAGCACGTCGGGCGCGGTGCTGCTGGATGACGCGCTCTACCCGGCGACGTTCCTCGCGCCGGACGAACCGGTGGCGAACGCGTTCCGCCTGTTCCGCAAGTCGCACCGGCCGATGGCGGTGGTCCGCGACGCGGACGGGGTGGTTCTCGGCCTCATTACGCTGGAGGACGTGCTGGAGGAGATCGTCGGCGACATCGAGGACGAGCACGACGTGCCGGTTCCGAAGTTGAAGCTACCGCGTCGCCGCACCGGCAAGACGCACCAGTTCCCGGTGTTCAAGCCGCGAACGCCGGACAAGCCCGCCGGGAGCTGAGCGGCGCTTACGCCAACTTGTACCGTTCCACGTGGAACGTCAGCGGGTGTTAGAACGACGCGCTTCTTCCCAAGGTGGCTCAAGGCGGCCAGTTGGCCATCTTGGAAAAGCCTCGTTTTGCAAGGCGTTTTCGAGTAAGGCGGCCAAGAAGGCCAAGGCGGCCAACTCATACGGAATCGCGCCTGGCTTTGACCTCCCCCCTTGAGGGGGAGGTCGGCGGCGCTTCGACGCCGGGTGGGGGGTGAAGCGATGCGGATGGTGCGACGTTCCCCCCACCCGGAACGCGAAGCGCGTTCCGACCTCCCCCTCAAGGGG
>JAYUBA010000626.1:0-1760 GCA_043741075.1 Frigoriglobus sp. | reverse complement strand
GGCCCAGGCGCCGCTTGGCTTGCAATTCTGCCACGGCCCGGAACACCGGCGCCGGGAGCATATCGATCGACTCCTTATTGCGGTCGGACACGTCCATTTTCGCCATCTTCTCCATGAAGTCGCGGGGCGGCAGTTTGGCCGCGCCCGGCTGCTGCCACGACGACATGAGCGCGAGCAGCGCCTTGTCCTTCGGGGCGGCGACGTGCCCGCTGCCGGGGCCGTGGCAGGTCTCGCACCCGACGTGCCGCAGGTGGGCCGACTTCGCGTCGTCCTGGTAGCCGGTCTGGTAGTCGAACCCGACGGTGTGGCACCGCACGCACTCGCCGTCGAACTGCCGCAGGCTCGGGCGCTTCGCGACCTTCTCCAGCGTGTCCATCGCGTGGCTGTGCGACGCGGCCTTCCACTGCTTGTGTTCGGCGACGTGGCAGGCCGCGCACGCGCCCGTGCCGACGTAGGTGAGCTTTACCGCCGGCTTCAGCCCCGCGGCCTGAATCTGCGCCGGGTGCGGCACGCGTGGGAAGTCGCCGAGCAACTTCGCGGCCTTCACCGCTTTGGAGTAGTCTTCGAGCACCTTCAGCGTTTTGTTCTTGGCGAGCGCCTGTTGCTCGTTGCCGCCGGTGATGTACTCCTCGCCGAGCGGCACGAGTTGGTACTTGAACTCGAACCCGCCGCCGGGTTTCTTGAACGCGCCCACCACGCCGACGTGCTGCCCTTTCTCGCCGACCTGTACGATGAGTGTTCTGCGGCCGTCCTTGTGTGCGACGGTCTGCGGCATGATCGGCGGCGGCGCGCCTTCCAACGCTTGACAAAGGATGAGCTGGAACTGTGGGAAGTCAGCCGCGACAATCGCCGCGTCGGCGCTCGGTCCCTGGTAGATGAGAACGTTCAGTTGCGGCTTGAGCGGGTGCTTGGCCAGCGCCGTGACCGCCTCTTTCAGCGCCAGATCGGCATTCGGGAAGTTGACGGTCGGATCCCACTTATGCTTGAGGTTTTCCTCGCGAAGAGCGCCACCGACAACGCCCGCGACGCCCACCGGCACCTTGCCGACTTCCCCGACTTCGATCAGTTCCACCAGCGGACGTTTGGCCCCTGGGATGGTGAAGTTCTGTAGCCGCGGCACTGGTTTGCCCCCCACCACGCCCCCCGCGTTGCCGGCGAGCGTGAACGGGCGCTGTTCCTTCTGGAGAGCGTATTCGGCGAGCAAGGAGAGGAGATCGCCCTGGAGTTCGTTCCTCCCGATGCCGACGCCGAGGTAGCCCATCTCGCGGAGGGCGTTCATCGTCGCGACGTACTTGAGTTTCCCCTGCCGGGCGACGGCCACCTTCTCCTTTTCCGGGTACAGGTCGCCCAAATCGACGCCCGCGACCGGCCAGCCCTTCGCCTTGAGCGCGTCGATGAACACCGCCCGGCGCTCCAGCCCGCCGGACTGCGGGCGGCTGCACCCGCACGGCTGTAGGTAGCCGAACGTCTGGCCGCTGAACACGATCACCGCGTCCGGCTTCTGGTTCGCCGGCCACCCGTGGAACAGCGGCATCCCGCCGACGAGCGTCTCCTTCCCTTTGGCCGCGGGCGGGTCCGCGGCGGTCAGGCGGCCGTCGGGGGTCGGCGCGAGGCACGCGGCGGCGACGAGCGCGGCGGCGAGGGTCGCGGCGGCGACGAACCGCCGGGGGAACCCGCCGGGTGCGGCCGAAGGAGGTGGCGGAACGGTCATCGCGGGTCGTCCTCCTGAACGGCGGGCGGAATCACGGTCGTGGGGGGGG
>JAYUBA010000625.1:0-1760 GCA_043741075.1 Frigoriglobus sp. | reverse complement strand
AAATGGTCACTGACCCCAAGAATAAGGACTTATGTCAAGTCTGAAGCCCTCGAATAAGGACTTACGTCGCAAATCGGGATTTGGTGTGCAAAGCCGGGCAGAGGACTAGAGAAGACAGACAGGATGGGGTAGTGGGCGGAGGGCATGGTTTTCAGCCCCGGAGGGGCTTTGCCCATAAACGTCAGAATGGCAGGCGATTCAAAGGCTTTTCGGCCCTGTTTCGTCCGAAATCAGGGGTTTATATCCAAAGCCCCCCTTCAGGGTGAAACCCCAATGCAGGCTGAAGGCCTGCGATTCCTCAGGCCAGGGCAACGCCCTGGGTTCTGCGCCGCGCCGCGCCGCGTTGCATCGGCTCGCGCGGATTTCCTGTTGGCGGTGCCGGTTGCGCTCGGATAATATTGGGTGGTGCCCGCCGGCACTCTCCCGCCTGCACTTGCGCTTCCCGCCGAGTATCCCGGAGCCGCCTCCGGTTCGCGCCGAGCCTTACCCATGCTGCGACCCGCACTCATTGTCACGCTCCTCGTGTCGTCGTTCCTTATCGCCGGCCCGGCGGCGCGCGCCGCGGAACCGGACGCGAAGGCGCTCGACTTCTTCGAGACGAAGATTCGGCCGGTGCTGGTCGAGCAGTGCTACAAGTGCCACTCCGAAGAGGCCGCGAAGGAGAAGAAGCTCAAAGGCGGCCTCAAACTCGACTCGAAGGCCGCGCTGCTGAAGGGCGGCGACACCGGCCCGTCGATGGTGCCCGGCAAGCTCGACGCCGGCACGCTTCTCAAGTCGCTGCGGTACGACGGCGACGTGCAGATGCCGCCGAAGGGTAAGCTGCCGGACGCGGTCGTGAAGGACTTTGAGAAGTGGATCGCCGACGGCGCGGCCGACCCGCGCACCGGCGACACTGCCGTGAAAGCCGGCATCGACATCGAGAAGGGCAAGCAGTTCTGGTCGCTGAAGGCTCCGAAGGAACCTCCCGTCCCGGTTAGCCGCGACGCGAAGCGGAGCGGCAACGCCATCGACGGCTTCATTCAAGCGAAGTGGGCCGAGAAGGGGCTGAAGCCGGTCGCCGCGGCCGACAAGCGAACACTCATCCGCCGCGCGTACTACGACCTCACCGGGCTGCCGCCGGCCCCGGACGCGGTGGAGGCGTTCCTCGCGGACACGTCGCCGGACGCGTTCGCCAAAGTCATCGACGCGCTACTCGCTTCTCCCCAATACGGCGAGAAGTGGGCGCGGCACTGGCTCGATGTGGCCCGCTACGCCGAAGACCAGGCGCACACGTTCGGCGTGAAGCCGAAGACGCAGGCGTGGCGGTACCGCGACTGGGTCATCGCCGCGTTCAACGCCGACATGCCTTACGACCGCTTTGTGAAGCTCCAGATCGCCGGCGACATGCTGCCCGACGCGCCGGACGACGCGTTCGCGAAGTTCGCCGGCCTCGGCTTCCTCGGCCTGGGCGCGGAGTACTACAAGAACACGGCCGCGGCGCAGGCCATCGCGGAGGAACTCGACGACCGCGTGGACACGCTGACCCGCGGGTTCCTGGGCTTCACGGTCGCGTGCGCCCGGTGCCACGACCACAAGTTCGACCCGATCCCGACGCGCGATTACTACTCGATCGCCGGCATCTACATGGGCACGAACATGAGCGACGCCCCGCTCGCCCCGGCCGCCGAGGTCAAGGTGTTCGCCGACGCGCAAAGTAAGCTCAAGCAGACCGAGGATAAGCTCAAGAAGGCGCAGACCGACCTGAAGGACCGCAAGGGCGG
>JAYUBA010000624.1:0-1761 GCA_043741075.1 Frigoriglobus sp. | reverse complement strand
GATGACGTCACGCGCCGTGCCGTCGTTCAGGAGCAGGTGGACTGTGGAAGTGCTGGCGGTCCCGACCCCGGTGAAGTAAGCCCCGAAGGCGTTAACGGGCTGGGCGAAGTTGAAGGTCGCGCTGACCGGCTGTAGGCCAAGTAACGGGCTCACGCGCAGGTACTGCGATCCGCCGGCCGTGGTGTTGTATCCCAGCGTGACGGAACCCGCTTCGTTCCTGATACCGGCGGGGGTACTGGAAGGGTCCGAATTGGTCAGGGTCACGCTGACCCCCGGAGCGACCGCCAGCGTCGTGAAGTTGCCGACCGGCAGCCCCTCGAAGGTGAACAGGCTGGTCGTCCCCAGCGCCCCCGCCGCGGCGTCGTACGAGGCGGCCGCCGCGTCGGCGAGGGGCCGCGGCTGCCCCGGGCCCGCGCCCGCGTCCGTCGCCGTGATGACGACGAAGGCCGCGGAGGCCCGCTGCTCCGCACCGAGCAGGAGCGCCAGTGCTGCCGCGCAGACCGGGGCACTCATCAGTGATCTTTTCATCAATCTTGTCCTTTTTCTTTCGTGGGTCGGACGTGCTCTTAACGGGTCAGCCCCCCCGCGCCCACCTGGCCCGGTGGCGTCGCCGGATCGGGGTCAGCGGGCCGGGGAGATGACCCGAATGGGATATAACTCTAGAAAGTGACCAAAGTCAACAATTAGTGAAAAAACCGACAGAGAAACCCCGATTTCGCGTATCAGGCGTTCAGTAAACGGTCAATTACGTCTTAACCCAGACTTCCCATAGTTTCCATGTTCACGTCTCTCTGCCTGGATCTTCTCACCGGCCGGTCCGGCGCGATACAACGCGGGCGTTCCCCACACCCTCGTTGGAGTGCCGCCGTGGACGCTACTCTCGAATTGACCCACGAACGCGTCGATGACGTCCCCTTGCTCCTGGGCTTCCTGGTCCGGCTCCAACTCCCCGAGGTCCTCGACCGCCACTTCCCGGCCCACCCCCTCCACCAGGGGCTCTCTAACGGCTGGCTCACCACCGTCTGGAGAGCGAAACGGGGACGCGGCTAGTTCCTAAAGGAGAGCGAAACACGTCCCCGTTCCGCTCCCTCATATCTGTACTTTCCCGGGCTTCATGCATTTGGATCGCTGACAATGTGACCCGGCGGACCGGCTACCAGGTGCTTTAGCCAGGAGGACTGGAGTGCGCCCCTCGGCCGGAGCGATCGCGCCGATGATCACGAGCGGCGAAGCAACGGCCTCTCGGTGTATTGCGGGGGCACGGACACGATCGGCTCGGACAGTGGGGCGTCCGCCCGGCGTCGGCCGACGGCACGGACGTAGCCGAGATCACGCCCCCGATCGGCCTCCAGCGCCGCGATCTCCACTGTGTTCTCTGGCGCGACCGCCTGCAGCCAGGTCCGCCAGAATTGCCAGCCGTCGTCCAGGGTGTCGGCCACCTCGATGTCCAGGATGCGGGTCCGCTCCCAGTGTCGGCGCCACCACGCCGCCGAATGAAGGCACCAAGGGAGATCCTGGGCCCACCACTCTTGAAGGTGATCGGGAACCGGACCGTCGATCTCTTTCATTAGTCCAGCCCCGGCGATCGCCACCGGGCCACCCGGCTTCACGAACCGCGCGAGGTCGTTCAGGTACAGGTCGTCCGTGCCGTAATAGAAGAACGAGTCGATCGACACGATCGCGTCGAAGAATCCCGCGGCGAACGGCAGCGACCGCGCGTCGGCGTGGATCGGGAACACGCCGTCCTCGACGCCGGCGTCC
>JAYUBA010000623.1:0-1762 GCA_043741075.1 Frigoriglobus sp. | reverse complement strand
GAATGGGAGCAACTCTTCTACGACAAGGTCGCGGAGATGCTGAAGAAGCTGTGACCCCGGATCGCGTGCATTGGTTTCTGTGCCATTCGGTATGAGTGGCCCTGCGTCGGTGCCGCACCGTTCCACGTGGAACGTCAGCGGTTGTCAGAATGACGTGCGGTGCGGCCCAAGTCGGCCAAGGCGGCCAACTGATACCCCTCCCGGTTCCCGCGACACCTTTGTGAAGGAAGCGACATGTCCCTCCGAACCGATTCGCGAACGCCGGGCCGCGGCTGGCTCGCCGTCCTCTTCGCGCTGGCGAGTTGCGCGCCCGCCTTCGCCGCGGACCCGCTGCCGCTGGTGGGGTACACCGAACTGCGGACGAACCTAAACGGCGGGCGGCACGCGAACGTCCGCACGATGCGGGCCGCGGTCCTGAAGGCCGACGGCACCGGTCGGAAGTTGGTGGCCGAAGAACTGGCGAAGGAGCCGGACACTTGGACGCAGTTCGCCGGCTGGTCGCCGGACGGCAAGTTCGCGATCATCGGCGTCGGCTGGCAATCGCCGGAGAACGCGAAGTGGGAAGAGGAGAACAAGCGGTTCCGCATGGACGAGGGCAAGTGGACGCTCGATTCCTGCCTGCTCGACCTCGCGTCGGGTAAGGTAGTGAACGTGACCGCGGTGGACCGCGTGAGCCACTACAACGGCGGGCTGTTCTTCCTCCCCGACGGCCGCGGGTTGGGTTTCACGCCACTCATCAAGGGTGTCTCGAAGCCCTACGTGATGGACCTGGACGGCCGCAACAAGCGCGACGTATCGGGCAAGGACGCCGGCTTCGCCTACGGCTACAGTGCCTCGCCCGACGGCAAGTTCATCTGCTACCACGAGAACTACCAGCTCTACGTTTCCGGCGCGGACGGCGCAAACAAGAAGCACATCAAGACGGGCAACGCGTTCGACTTCGGCCCGAAGTGGTCGCCGGACGGGAAGTGGCTGCTGTTCCTGAGCGGCGAGCATTACAACTGTCACCCGCACGTCGTCCGGCCCGACGGCACGGGGCTGAAGAAGCTCGCCGACCGCGGCGGGTACAGGGGCGTGATCGAGTTCCTCGACGTGTCCGACTTCCACGGCGGCAGCAGCGACGTGCCCGCGTGGTCCGTTGACGGCGCGTCGGTCTACTTCACGGCGAAGGTGGGTAAGACCGTGGAACTGTTCCAGACGACGCTCGACGGCAAGGCGACGCAACTCACGAAGTCGGCCGACGGGTCGTTGCACTACCACCCGCAGCCGTCGCCGGACGGGAAGTGGCTCCTTTACGGCTCGCTGCGCGACGGCGTCCGCAACATCTACGCGATGAACCTGACCTACCTCACCGAGAAGCGGCTCACCGACATGAAACCCGGTTCCGGGGCAATGTGGCCGCACTGGCAACCGGTCGCGGTGGCACGCTGAGCGATTGCCGTCACTCACAGCGCGGGAAGAATACGTCAACAGCGTGTTGTGGACGAAAAGGCGGGAGAGTAATGTGTGCGTTAGTGCTGACCGGTGTGTAATCGGGCTGACTGACCCGGTCAGCCCGAACGCGCAACTCAGGTCAGCATAATATCTATACTCCGCACGGCCGGGAATGAGACATCGACGCGCGGCCGGTATCGTCCCCGTCGCGTGCCCACCCACCCTCGTGTTCGTGTGATTCCGACGCCGAGAGCCGTTACACTCGGCCGGATGCCCGACGTGACCCGCCTCCTCGACGCCGCGCAAGCCGGTGACCGCCGGGCCGCCG
>JAYUBA010000622.1:0-1762 GCA_043741075.1 Frigoriglobus sp. | reverse complement strand
GCGATGTCGTTGGCCGCGTTCGTGTGCGGGTGCGAGTTGCGGTCGGTGGCGCCGCCGTGGGTGGCCCAGCGGGTGTGGCTGATGCCGTGGCACCCCGGCGCCGGGTGCGCGGCGACGTGCCCGCGGAGCTCCGCGAGCCGCCCGGCCTTCTTGCGCAGGTGCAGTTCGTTGCCGGTGCCCGTGACGAGACCGGCGCTATCGTACCCGCGGTACTCCAGGCGCCGCAGCCCTTCGAGCAAGACGGGGGACGCTTCGCGCCGCCCGGTGAACCCGACGATCCCGCACATGTCTGAACTCCCGTTAAGTGGGCGAAGAGAGCGTGGTGAGTGGCGCGCGAATGAGGAGAGTCGGTTACGCGGTGTGCTCGCCCGCAGCGATCAGCGCGGACGAGTCGAGAACGGGGACGAACCCGCAGCCCTCGTACAGCGGGCGCAGGCTCTCCTTACTGGTGAGCATGACGTACGGGGCGCCGCGCAGGAGCGCCTGGTTGGCCGTTTCGGTCACGAGCGCCGACGCGATGCCGCTGCCGTGGGCCTCCGGGCTCACGACGACGTAGTCGATCTGCCAGTTGACCGGCGCGTTCACCAGGAGGAAGCCGTCGGCGCGCCCGTCCACGGCGCGGTGGACGGCGACGAACCGCACGCCGGCCCACACCGCGAGGAACTTCCCGCGCGTGCGGAAATGTGTCGTCACGAGTTCCCACAGGCGCTTGCACGCCGGCTCGTCCGCGAGGAACTCTTGTGTGGTCAGGAAGTCAACGACCCGCGCGATCGGGCGCAGGGCGCTGGGCTTGCAGATGAAATGCAGTTCGGGTTCGGCGGGCATGGGGCGACTCCAAGAGGCGGCGCTGAAGGGTTGTGGAAAGCGGAGAGGGTATGGGATGCTAACGCCCGGATGCGACGTGTTCAACGGCTGTGCGGATAAAATCGGCCGACGGTTCGCGCGACATCGGAAGGTACCGGGCGTTTCAGCCGGTGCATCACACGGGGCCAGTACGGCGCGTCACCGCCACCGCACGACGAACGCGCTCGACCCGTGGATGATCCGTTCCCACTCTCGGTGCCCGTCCGACTCGACAACGTCGAGGAGGTACTCGGCATCGGTCAGCGTCTTGACCGTTGTCGAGCGCCACCGGTGTAGGTCGGTGCCGGAGAGCGCGGGCATCAGAACCGTCGGGACTTCGGACATCAGCGTGTCAGACATGGGAACCCCAGTCGGGGCGATGGTTAGAGATTCCTCGGTTCGAGGTCGAGTGCCATCAGGGAAAGGCGAAAAAACACGTTCCCGGTTCGGCCGGGAGTGAAGAATTCGCGCGCCAGTCCGATAAAGGGCCGAATTCCGCAAGAAGCTCCGTGCGTTGAATCTTTCGGCGCGCCGACCCCGAACCCTATCGCGGATCCGACGTGCGCGTGGTGAGGACGTTCGACGGCTTCTCGTGCTCCGGATGAGCAGCGGTCGGAACTTGTTGGTCCGGCACGGTCCGGCCCCCCCAGTCGCGGTAGTCCTGGTACAGACCCATTAGCACGATCACCAACAACACGATGACCGCCGTGAGCGCCCAGTGCCGCTGCGAGGCGTGCGCCTTGTCCGCCTCGGCACGGCGGGTCGCTTCCCGAACCCGCTCCTCGGCGGCCCTTCTGGCCGCCGCCAGGGCCGCGGCGCGGGCGCGGTCCTCTTCCGCGTTGATCGCGGACGCGGCGCGGGCGGTTTCCACCGCCCGCACCCGCTCCTCGGCGTGCAGCCGGTGCGCCTGGAGGACCGC
>JAYUBA010000621.1:0-1762 GCA_043741075.1 Frigoriglobus sp. | reverse complement strand
CCGCCCCCCTCACCCGGCCCGGCTCGCCGTCTGCGTCGCGTGGCCGGAGAGGGGGGCTTCACCGGAGCGGGAGATCATGTTCGACACCCAGGTGGCCGCAAGCGGGGTTGATTCGTTCGCGACTGAAGTGACGCCTCTTGTGAACGATAGGATGCAACATTTCATGAGGGTTCGGGTGGCGAAACAGAGGCCGAAGGCGTCGGGCGGACTGGGGTTCCGCGACGGGACCGTTAGCGTCCACACCAGCCGCACGATGATGCTGCCCGAGTTGACACTCGTCCTGGACAAAGTCCCCGCGACCGCCGCGTCGGACGCCTACACCGCGGCCATCGTGTTAGACAACGCCCTCGGCAAGCCGACCCAGACGACGCGGGTGCGGACGGCCCAACGCCTCGCCGAACTGTACGCCCTCGACCCGACCTGCCCGCTGTTCCGGCTGCTGCGTCACTTCTGGGCGGCGGACGCCGCGTCCCGGCCCATGTTGGCGTTGCTCGCGGCGGCGGCACGCGACCCGGTGCTCCGCGAGGTGACGCCGTTCGTGGTCGCCCTCCCGGTCGGGGAACTGGTCACGTCGGGGCGGGTCGCCAACGCCCTCGGGGAGCAGTACCCCAAGCGGTTCGGGGCATCGACGGCCCTCGCCACGGCCCAGCGGCTGGCGGCGTCGTGGGGGCAGGCCGGCTACCTGAGCGGCAAGTTCACGAAGACGCGGTCCCGCCCGGTCGTCACGCCGGTGGTGGCGACCTTCGCGTTGCTCCTCGGCTACCTGTCCGGGCTGCGGGGCAGACTGCTCCTGGACACGCCCTGGACCCGGCTGCTGGGCACGTCGCCCGCCCAGGCCGGCGACCTCGCGGTGGAGGCGTCCCGCCAGGGGTGGTTGACCTACAAGGTGGCTGGGGCGGTGGTGGAGGTCACCTTCCCCGGCCTGCTCAAGCCTCAAGAGGAGGAAGCCACCCTTGACCCGAACTGAACTGCTCAAGAAGAACTTCCAGCGGGTGTGCGGCCTGCCGTGGGACCGGAACGTCGCCGGGGCACAGCGGGTCTGGGTCGCCGTCTACGACAAGGAGGACGAGCGCAAGCTGCGGCTCCGACTGGGGCTGTTCGAGGAGGCCGCCCACCAGACCGGCCACCCGTGGCACGCCCTCGACCTGACCGACGCCTTCGCGGACTGGATGACCGACCCCGCAAACGCGGCCTACGCGGTTAGCTACTTCGAGTCGCCCGACCTGCTCGACGACGCGGTGCTGGCCGACTTCAAGCGGTGGGTCACGGCTCGCGTCCTCGACGCCCTGGACAGGATGCCGAGGCCCGACGACGCCGTGCTGGGCGTGTACGGGGTCGCGTCGCTCTTCGGGTTCCTCAAGGTCTCCGAACTGCTCCCGCAGGTCGAGGGCCGCATCCGGGGCCGGCTGCTGGTCTTCTTCCCCGGCGTTTACGAGCAAGACAACTACCGACTGCTCGACGCCCGCGACGGCTGGAACTACCACGCCGTCCCCATCACGGCCAGCGAATCGGAGGCACGCCGGTGAACAAGAACCTTGACCTGTACGAGAAGGACCCGCTTACCCACACCCTGCTGAACCAGGGGGTGGCGAAGGTGACGAGCGGCCAGTCCGCGGCGGAACTCGACACGCTCCGTTACGAAGTGTCCAACTTCGTCTGCGACGGCCAGTACGCCGACGGACTGGTCCGCATCCTCGCACAGTACCTCAAGCACCTCGACAAGCCCGAACAGCCGGGCGTGTGGGTGAGCGGATTCTACGGC
>JAYUBA010000620.1:0-1763 GCA_043741075.1 Frigoriglobus sp. | reverse complement strand
ACTCGCCGCGCTGCCACAGCGGGAACTGGTCGGCGTGGTGCGGCGACAGCGGGTTGCCGCTCTGCCCGCCGCACAGCACGAACGTGCTCTTCGACAGGTCCGCGAGGTCGAACACGGTCCGCAGGTTCGCCATGTTGTGCGTGAAGTCGGTCGGGTCGGTCGGCTTCGCCCCGGCCTGGCTGACGGTGTTCCCGTCGCCGCCGCACGGCACCGGGCCGCGGTTGAACGCCGGGCCGAGCCACCGGTGCTTGCCGAACAGCGGGTGCTCCAGGCGCAGTTGTCGCAGGTGGCCCCACGCCCAGAACGGCGCGGACGGTCCGGCGGCGCGGCGGAGTGTCCGCACGGTCGCGGCGAGCGCGGCTTCCATTTCCGCGGGCCACGACGCGAACCACCCGGCCGGCTGCTCGCGCACGAGCCGCGACAGGTGCGCCACGCGGCGGTCCGCGAACAGGTTGGTGCCGAGGATGCCGAGCGCGCCTTCGCCGAGTGCTGTCGGCCACGCGTTCGGCGCTTTGGCCTTCGCCACCCGCACGCACATCTCCGCGACGAACAGCTCGAACACCGCGGCGGCCGACGACTCGCCGCACACGCGCCCGTCCCACTGCCCAAGGGCGTTCAGCGCCTCACCCGCGTCCGGGTCCATCGGCTTGAGTGCCAGCACGCGGTCACGCATCTCGCGCCACGGGATCGACTGCACGTCCATCTGAAGCGTGGCGAGGTCGGCGGGGGTCCAGCCGGTGTCGCGCGTGGCGAGAAGCTCGCGAATCCGGCGGGCGCGGTAGTCGTCGATGAAGTCGGAACCTAACCAGGGGTCTTCTGAGCGGGGGGCGTAAGCCCCCTGTGCTTCGCGATCACCCTGTGCTTCGCGATCACCCTGCGTTTCGCGATCACCCTGCGTTTCGCCATTCACCGGGGGCTTACGCCCCCCGCTCAGGGGTGCGTCGTTCGCGGTCGCGAGGTAGCCGCACGCCGGGTTCACCGCGAACGGCATCGCCTCGAACGGCACGGTGCCGGTCCAGCCGCTATTGGGCGCGTCGGCCGGGCGCGGCAGCAGGCCGTGACCGCCGCGGCGCGTCGGCACTTCGCCCACCAGTTGCCAGCCGATCGTGCCATCGGCGTCCGCGTACAGCACGTTCAGCGGGAGCGCGGGCCACGCGGCGAAGTGCGCGCGGAACTCGTCGAACGAGCGCGCCGGCGGGACGCCGAGGAACCCATCGACCGGGCGCGCGTCGAGCCAGATCGCGGAGAGCGAGAGGGCGAGCGGGATGCCGGGCAGCACCGGCGTGAGGACCGGGCCGCGCGGCGTGACGAGAACCTCTTCCACCGCGTCCGGTCGGCCCTTCACCGGGATGACTTCCGTCACGACTTCGCACGACAGAAACGTGCCGTCCGGCTGGCGAACGGAGCGCCCGTCGGGGCCGAGTGTTTCCACGAAGAAGTCGCTGTTGTCGGTGAGGCCGGCGGTGACGCCCCACGCGGCGAACCCGTTGTGCCCGATGGGGAAGCCCGGCGCGCCGGCCAGCCCGGCACCCGCGACTTCCCATTGTGGCGTGCGGACGTGCGCGAGGTACCACGGCGGCGGGCACGTCGGCGCGAGGTGCGGGTCGCTCGCCAGGATCGGCTTGCCGGACGCGGTCCGCGACCCGCCGACGACCCAGTTGTTCGACCCGCCGCCGCGCGGCAGGTACGCTTGAAGTGCGCCGAGGTCGGCGGCGAGTTGGTCGAGGAGGGCGGGCGAACCCGGAGCGTCAGCGACGGGGTGG
>JAYUBA010000619.1:0-1764 GCA_043741075.1 Frigoriglobus sp. | reverse complement strand
GCGATGTCGTTGGCCGCGTTCGTGTGCGGGTGCGAGTTGCGGTCGGTGGCGCCGCCGTGGGTGGCCCAGCGGGTGTGGCTGATGCCGTGGCACCCCGGTGCCGGGTGCGCGGCGACGTGCCCGCGCAGCTCCGCGAGCCGCCCGGCCTTCTTGCGCAGGTGCAGTTCGTTGCCGGTGCCCGTGACGAGGCCGGCGCTGTCGTACCCGCGGTACTCCAGGCGCCGCAGCCCTTCCAGCAAGACGGGGGACGCTTCGCGCCGCCCCGTGAACCCGACGATCCCGCACATGGTGTAGTCCCCTTCCGTGGGCGGAGGAGAGTTTAATGCGGGCGGGGAGATGAAGGGAAGGGGAGATTTGCAGGGGTTCAAAGGTAGAAGAGAAGAGCCACAGATAACGCAGAGAGACGCAGATTGAAGACAGAAGCGAGCAGAGTTTGAATTGAACTCACTCTTCTGCCTTCAATCTGCGTCTCTCTGCGTTATCTGTGGCTCTTCTCTTCTGCCTTCTGTCTTCTGTCCGGCTCACGCGTTGCCGGCGCGGGTGTTGAACTCGTCGAACGGGTACATCACCGGTGGCTCCTTCGCCGTCAGCAGTTTGTACGCCTTCATCTTCTTGTACAGCGTCACCCGGCTGACGCCGAGCATCTGCGCCGCCCGCGTCCGGCTCTGCCCGGCCTTCTCCAGCGCGCGGAGGATGTTCGCCCGCTCGGTCGCCTCGCGCGTCTGCTTGAGCGTGCCGTCGAACCCGCCCGGCATCGGGAGGGTGGCCGCCGCGGTCTCCGCGCGGGCCAGCACCTGCGGCGACAGGTGGTGCAACTTCAGCTCGTTCCCGGTGCTGGTGAGCACCGCCTGCTGAACCACGTTCTCCAGTTGGCGGATGTTGCCCGGCCACGGGAACGCTTCCAGGATGCGGAGCGCCTCCGGGCACACGGCGTGCAACCGCTTGCCGTACTTCGTGCCGTACCGGGCCACCATCCCGCGGACCAACGGGCCGATGTCCTCCGGCCGGTGCCGCAGCGGCGGCAGGTGGAAGCTGATGACGTGCAGCCGGTAGTACAGGTCGCGGCGGAAGCTGCCGCGCTCGACCGCGTCGGCCAGGTTCCAGTTCGTCGCGGCGACGATGCGGGCCTTGCACACCTGCGTCTCGTTGCTCCCGACCGGCTCGAACTCGCCCGTCTCGATCACCCGGAGCAGGTTCGCCTGGTGCTCCAGGCCGAGCGTGTCGATCTCGTCGAGCAGAATGGTTCCCTCGCCCGCGGCGGCGAACTTGCCGACCTTCGGCGCGTCGGCGCTGGTGAACGCGCCCTTCGCGTGGCCGAAGAACTCACTGGCGATCAGGTTGCCCGACAGGGTGCCACACGAGACCACCAGGAACCGGTTCGCGCGCCGCACCGAACAGTCGTGAACGAGCTTCGCGAGGAACGTCTTGCCGGTGCCGGTTTCGCCCTCGATGAGCACCGTCACGTCGTGGGCGGCGGCGATGCACAACTGCTCGACCATCGAGGTGAGCGACGGCGTGTGGTTGATGAGCCGGCGGCGGATGGTGGCGGCGACGGCCTCGGTGGCGGGGTCGGCGAACGGGGTGCCGGGCGAGAGCGCGTGCTGCGCCCACGCGGTCAGCTCGCGCGGCTGGTGCGGCCACACGAACCGGTTGGCGAGGTACGGGTTGAGCGCGTCGAGCCGCCCGCTGTTGCGCACCGCTTCGGTTTCGAGCACCGACAACCCGGCCGGGAGGTGCTGCACCTTCGTCTCGCGCACCACGGCC
>JAYUBA010000618.1:0-1766 GCA_043741075.1 Frigoriglobus sp. | reverse complement strand
GTACTTCAGCGTCGCTTTCTGCTGGTCGGTATAGGCGATCTTGCTGCCCACGTCGCCGGACAGGTTCACCGCGGTGATCGGCGGCGTGTAGAAGTTGTACGGCCCGCACCGGCGGCGGGCACGCGCTGCGGTCGCCCCGCACCGCCTTCCAGATGATCTCGTTGAACAGCAGGTCGTCGAGCGTGTCCTCCTTCGACAGGTCCTGCTTCTCCATCCACAGCGCCCCGAACCCGCCCGGCTTGTTCTTCTCGGTCAGATCGACCTTCGGCACCTCGTGCGTGTAACCGCTCAGGTCCGGCTTCGCGGTGAACGACGTGTACATCGGCCGTGCCGCCGCGTCGAACTGGCTCATCGGCTGCACGCCGAGGATCAACTCCATCGTGCGAAGCATACTGGTGGTGGAATAGAGCGTGCTGTCCACGAACCGACGCTTAGTGTACGGCGAGACGACCAGCGCCGGCGAGCGGTGCGCATCGACGTGGTCCGGGCCGTTCTGCGTGTCGTCCTCGATCACGAAGATCGCCGTCTCCTTCCAGAACGCGCTCTTCGTGACGGCTTCCACCACCATGCCGAGCGCGAGGTCGTTGTCGGCGACCATCGCGGTGACGGTGGGCGAGCCGACCTTCGTGCCGGCGGTGTGGTCGTTGGGCAGCCGTAGCACCTGCATCTTCGGCATCTCGCCGGCCGCCTCGAACCGCTTCAGCTCGCTGATGAAGCGCTCGGCGCGCTTCACGTCGGGATAGTCGAGGTCGTACCCGCGGAACTTCGGGTCGTACCGCCCTTCCAGCGCCTTAACCGTCGGCGTACTCTGTCTTCGAACGAGCCGTCCGGCTTGCACTTGCCGTTGGCGATCCACTCGCCGTAGGTGCGGAAGCTCACCTTCGCCTCGATGCACTTGTCCCACAGGTAGCCGCCGCTGCCCTTCGCGATGGGGTCGTAGGTGCCCTCGCTGGGGTAGCCGAAAATCTTCCCGCCGCGGTAGCTCAGCGGCCAAATCTTCTCCACGAAGTCGGTCGCGTACGCGCCCATCGTCCACTCGTGGCCGTCGGCGGACACCTCGCCGTCCACGTAGAAGTTGTCGAGCAGCACGAACTGTTTGGCGAGCTTGTGGTGGTTGGGCGTGACCGCTTCTGGGAAGAGGCACAGCCCGGCTTCGCCGTTGCCCTCCTTGATGTCGCCGAACACCTGATCGTAGGTGCGGTTCTCCTTCACGATGTACAGGCAGTATTTGATGGGGCTGGGGTCGCCGACGTTCGCGGGAATGGGATTCCCCGGCTCGCGGCCCTCGGCGCGCACGCCGTTGCCGGCGCGGAGCGGGCTGCACGCGTAGGCGGTCTTGCTGTGTTGAGTCATCTGCGCCGGGGTGGGCAACCGCATCACGCTCAGCGTGCCCTTGAGCAACTGGCCGATGTACTCGTTCAGGTTCCGCGCCTGCGGCACCAGCGGGTTCGGCCCGCCGCGGTTCGCCTTTGACGACATGCCTTTCCCGTTGGCGACGTAGAGCGACTTGTCGGCCGCGTTGAAGCGCACGCTGGTGGGATACCAGCCGGTCGGGATGAACCCGGCGGGCTGCGCCTTCGCGCGGTCGGTGATGGCGAACACGCTCAGGTTGTTCGCGTCCGCGTTGGCGACGAACAGGAGTTCGCCGTCGGGCGTCATGGCGAGGCTGTTAGCAGTACAGCGCGGGTTCAGATGACGCATTTATGCCGCTGTTTCTTGTGGGACTTGGCGGCCTGAGTGTTGCGCCTCTGGTGGTACCGGAGCAC
>JAYUBA010000617.1:0-6023 GCA_043741075.1 Frigoriglobus sp. | reverse complement strand
GGACTCTGCCCCGGCCACCCAGACTCAAACAAGGAACGGCCCTGCCGCCTTCACCGCTCGGCCCTGGCATAGCCATGTTGCGGCATGATGGGAGCGACGTTTCACCCCCCACCCGGCGACGAAGCGCCGCCGACCTCCCCCTCCAGAGGGGAGGTCAAGAAGGAGTGAGGATGTGCCTCACACCACCGCTCCGTCCGGGATGATCGCGCCGCGGGGGACGCAGATGATGCCGTCGCGGATGTGGTACGAGCCGTTCGGGCCGTCCGCCTCCTGCCGGTTGTCGCGGTTCACCAGCTGCGCGCCGCGACCGATGCGGCAGTCCTTGTCCAGGATCGAGCGCTCCACCACCGCGCCGTCGCCGATGTTCAGGTCCGGGCGCCCGCGCGTGCGGTTGTCCGCCCGCTGCGCGTCGGTCTCGAACTTGTCCGAGCCGATGGTGACCGTGTCGCGGATGGTGCAGCCGGCCCCGATCCGGCTGCGGACGCCGATCAGGCTCCGCTCGACGACGGTGTCGCCCCCGATCACGCACCCGTCGGCCACCACGCTGTGGTGCAGTGTCGCCCCGTTGATGCGACTGGCCGGCAGGTTCCTCATGCGGGTGTAAATCACCCCCTCGGGGGCGAAGAAGTCGAACGGCGGGTTCGGCCCGGCCAGCGCCAGGTTCGCCTCGTGGTAGCTGCGGATCGTGCCGAGGTCCTCCCAGTACCCGTCGAACAGGTGGGCGCACACGGTCTTCGTCTTGTAGTTCCGCGGGAACACCTCCTTGCCGAAGTCGGTCGCCAGCGGCTTGGCCGTGAGCAGCTCGTACAGCACCTGCGTCTTGAACAGGTAGATGCCCATGTTGGCGAGGTAGTGCCGGCCGTTGCACGCGATCCCGCGGCGCTCGATCCCGTCGGCGGACGTGTGGTACGGCTGGCGCTCCTCGGGCGTCTTCGGCTTCTCCACGAACCCGGTGACGCGGCTCTGCGCGTCCATGCTCAGCAGCCCGAACCCGGCGGTGTCCTTCTCGGTCACCGGGATGGCGGCGATGGTCACGTCGGCCCGGAGGCCCCGGTGCGTCTCGACGAGCTGGCGGAAGTCCATGCGGTACAGTTGGTCGCCGGACAGGATGAGCACCTCGTCCGGATCCTCGCGCTCGATGTACGACAGGTTCTGGCGCACCGCGTCGGCCGTGCCCTGATACCAGTCGGCGCTCTCGTTCGTCTGCTGTGCGGCCAGCACCTCGACGAACCCCTTGCTGAACATGTCGAACTTGTACGTGTTGGCGATGTGCCGGTGCAGGCTGACGCTGAGGAACTGCGTGAGCACGTAGATGTTGTGCATCTCACTGTTGATGCAGTTGGAGATGGGCAGGTCGATGAGCCGGTACTTGCCGGCGACGGGGACCGCCGGCTTGGACCGCGCCTTGGTGAGCGGGAACAGCCGGGAGCCGCGACCGCCTCCCAGGATGAGTGCGAGAACGGAGCGCATGGCGTCGGCCTCGGAGCGGACCAGAAGCGAAATGGGCCGGGCGCAACGGGAGAGCCGGCCGGGTAACTGGATGCTACCAGCGTGCCGCCGCGGGGGAAAGCGGCAGACGTGAAGAAACGCGCGCGGCGCGCGGGTCGCGCCAACAAAACCGCCACCCCCGGCGCGCGGCGGGCCGCCTACGCCTTGCGGGGCAGTACGTGGAGGCCGAACTCGATCCGGCCGACGCGCACGTCGTTCAGCCCGACCGACACCAGCCCCGGCGCGGTGCCCTCCGGGCTTTCCCACGGCACGTGCACGTCGAACCCGAGGCGGTGCGGCTGACCGCGCCACTCGAACGCGAGCAGCGTCTTCGCGACCCCGGCGTTCGCCACCGACAGGTGGACCGCCAGTTCGGTCGCCCGCGCCACCTCGCGCGCCAGATACCCGGTGCCGATCAGTTCGGCGTCGTGCTGGAACGCGCGCGACAGCGTGCGCACGCTCGCGGCGGCGCCCGGCGCGTGCAGGAAGACCGTCAGGCGAACCGTCTGACCGGGGGTCGCGGCGGACGGGCCGAACACGCTCACCTGAACCGCGTCGGTCGCGGCCTTCCAGAACAGGAGGTTCCGCTTCACCTTCTTCCACGCCGCCGAGCGGGCCGGCGGTCCGGTCCCCGTTCCCGAGTCGTCGGTGCCCGGCGTGTCGCCCGCGTCGGCGGTGTGCCACTGCACCGGCGTCGGCGCGGACAGGCGCGGGTCGGCCTCGCCCGCCGTGGCGGCCCGCGGGCGCACCCGGTCCGATCGGTCCGCGGGTTCGAGGCGCGCGGGGAACGGGACGCCCGGCGGCGTCTCGACGGTCGCCCGCGCCGGGGCCGGGTCGTTCGCCGGCGCGTCGGGCAGCGTTTCGGGCGCGTCCGGCAGGTCGAACGTGACCGACGCGTCCGAGCCGTCCCGCTCCGGCAGGCGCACCACCCCGGACCCGGTCGCGGTCCACGAGATGGCCCCGCTGGTGTCGCGGTCCCGGAGCCGCGACAGCATCAGCGATTCCATCTCCGGCGGCTCGGCGGGCGCGGCCGGGTCCGCCGTCGCCAGCGCAGACAGCCGCTCCTCCACCTCGGCCAGATTCGCGAACCGGTCGGCCGGGTCCGGGGCCATCATCCGCTCGAACACCGCGGCCAGTTCGGCGGGCACCTCCGGGTGGACGATCGCGGCCGACGGGGGCGGCCCGGCGCGCTTCGCGCGCAACTGCTCGGCCAGCGCCGGGTGCGGGTACGGGGGCAGCCCGGTGACCGCGAAGTACCCGACCGCGCCCAGCGCGTACTGGTCGGCCGCCGCGGTCGGCGCGTGCGGCTCGGCGGCCAGTTCCGGCGCGGCGAACGTGAGCACGGCCGCGGACCCGAGCGCCGTGGACATCGAGTCGAACAGCGACTCGTCGTCGGCCACGCTCTGCGCCAGCAGCGCGCCGGCGCCGAGTTCGAGCAGCCGGGGCACGCCGCACGCCGTGAGCGCGACGGAGTGCGGGGTGAGCGCGCCGTGAACCACCGCGCGGGCGTGGCACGCGGCCAGCGCGCTCGCCAGGTGGCCGAACAGCGCCGCCGCCTCGCCCGCGGCAACCGGTCCGGACGCGGCCACGCGGTCGGCCAACCGCTCGCCCTCGACCGCGGGCCAGACGAGGTAATGGAACCCGTTGGCCGAGTCCACGTCCAGGAGCGGGGCCACGGCCGGGTGGGTCACGGCGGCCGAGAGCGTGCGGGCCAGTTGCTTCGCCTGCCGCGCCTTCCACAGGCTGCGGAGCGGGAGGACGCGGAGGCTGAATGTGCCCGGCTTGGTCGCGTGCGTGGCGGCGAACAGCGGGCCGAACGTGCCGCCGCCGGCGCGCCCGGTCAGCCGGTACGGGCCGAGGGCCAGCAGGCGCGCCTCCCCGGCCAGCGCGCGCTCCGCCTGGAACGCGGTCAGCGCGCCGCGGCGCACGAGGAACTCCGCGAGCGCGGCCGGGCCGCCGCTGCCGGAGAACTCGCCCAGCAGTTCGACGAGCCGGGCCGCCTCCACGACGCGGAACCGGGCCAACTCGTCGGCGAGGGCCGCGGCGTCCACGGTGTTCGCGGCGAGCGGGGACGACATAGGGGGATGAACGGGTTGGTCGGTTCGGGCCGGGTGCGAACCCGGCGGCGGGCGTCCCGTGCGGGACGAGAGACCCCGTATCCCATCATAGAACACGTTTCCGGGTGTGCCGGTAGCGAGAGGCGGGGTCGCGGGTATCTGGCGCGGGCTTGGGCGGGCACCGACGCCAACCCGGTCGGCACCGCGTTCGTCGGGCGGGCGCACGCGGGCGACTGCGAGGTGGTCCGCTGGGGTTGGATCGGCACGCGGTACGAGATCATGAGTCGCACCGCGGAGCTCGCGCTGAACGCCGTGACACACGTTCGCATCAGGTTCCTCGAACCGGGCGGATAGCCGATTCTGTGCGCGGCCAGTTGACAGCGACCGAGCCGGCGGCAAAAATGTGCGAACGCGAATGCCAGCAGGCGAATGGCCGCGGGAGCGGAGTTGCGCAAGTTGGCTGTTACCGTGTTAGGTTGCGCGGCGCGCAATCTAACACGGGTGTGGGCCGGTGTTAGATTGCGCCCCGCGCGATGAGCAGGTGGTCTGCTCGCACAATCGAAACAGAAGTTCGGCCAAGCGGAGGCGGAAGTCTGGTCGGTGGCGCTGTCACACACAGCATACACCTTCGCGGCGGGAATCTGTTCTCATTGGCAGATCGTGTAGGAGAGGCCATGATCGCGTTGAAGAGTTGCCCGCAGTGCTCCGGCGGCATACCCGTCGCGGCACCCGAGGGACTGTGCCCGACATGCCTCTTGCGGCTGGCCGCGGTTGGCACTCCGCGGCCCGACGAGACGCCGCGGTCGCAGGGCTTGGATTCGACCGGATTTCATCACCCCGAGCCGACCAACGCGACCACCGCGGAACATGCGGAACAGAACGACACCAACGGCTCGGCATGGCCCGCGCGCGACGCGAAGCCGGCGCGGCAGGTGCCGGCGGTACTCGGGACCCTGGACGTGTTCGAGGAGATTGGCCACGGCGGCATGGGCGTGGTCTACCGGGCGAGGCAGCGGCTCGCCAACCGCGAGGTCGCGGTCAAGGTTCTCGCCGGCGCCTTGGCCGCGCGCGGTCGCGCCGCGGAGCGATTCTCGGGCGAGATTGAGGCGCTCGCGAAACTGCGGCACCCGAACATCGTGGAGGTCTACGAGGTCGGCGAGGATTCCGGTTGCGTCTACTTCTCGATGGAACTCGTGCGCGGGGGGACGCTGGCGGGTCGCGCGAAGCGCCAACCGCTCGAACCGGCCGAGGCCGCGGCGATGGTTGAACAACTCGCGGTGGCCGTTCACGCGGCGCATGTGGTCGGCCTGCTCCACCGGGACATCAAACCCGCCAACGTGCTACTCACCGCGGAGGGCTCGCCCAAGTTGTCGGACTTCGGACTGGCGAAGTGGATGGATCGCGAGGACGGGCTCACCGAAACCGGTGCGGTGCTGGGCACGCCGAGTTACATGTCCCCGGAGCAGGCGGTCGGATCCCAGCACGGCACGCTCGGGCCGCCGACCGACGTGTATGGGTTGGGGGCGACGCTCTACGATTTGCTCACCGGTCGGCCGCCGTTTCGCGCCGCCAGCACGTTCGAAACGCTTCAGAAGGTGATCCACGAGCCGCCGATGGCACCCCGCGCGCTGTCCCCGGCCGTACCACCGGACTTGGAGGCGGTGTGTCTGAAGTGCTTGGAGAAAGACCCCGCCCGCCGCTACGCCACGGCGCAGGAACTGGCGAACGACCTGCACCGGTGGTGCATCGGCGACCCGACCCGCGCCAGGCCGCTGTCGTGGCCGCGGAAGGTCTGGCAGGTCGTACGGAAACGCTCGCGTTGGATTGGGTCTGTCGCCGCACTGGCCGCAGCGGTCGGCATCGGAGTTTACATCGCGTATGAAGGGCCGCCCACAGCCGACAACGAGATGCGGGCGCTCCGCCGCGGTGAGACGGTCACATTGATCGGGGAGACCGGTGCGCCTCGCTATCACCGCTGGGCGGTGGGTCTGGGGGAAGCCGGAGAGCAGGGCGCGGGGAAACAGTTCATGGCGTTCGCCGTGGAGACCGGCCTATTGGAGCTTCTGCCGGACACCCAAACGGATTCGTATCGGGTCTCCGCGGAGTTCCGCATCGTGTCATCGGTCACAACAGATAGCAAAGCAGGGATCTACTTTGCCCACAACCGCAGCGTCCTTGACGGCGGGGTCGGCGTCGATCGGGCCGTGACGGTCGAGTTCAACGACAATCATCTCACCGAGATACCGTACAAGAACATCAAGTTCGTAGAGCCTGGTAAACCAAGCGTCTATGATCCAGTTACGATCCGAGAGGGAATCTACTATGTGTCGCCAACAGGCAGCATTAAGCCGGAGGTAACGCCAGTGACGGACCTGCGGGTTGTGGATCCACTCGACTCAGCCGGAAGTAAGAAGTGGGACCAAATCCCCTGGCGTCAAATTGTGGCAACGGTCGGTTCCGATGAGTTGCGCGTGGAGT
>JAYUBA010000616.1:0-1768 GCA_043741075.1 Frigoriglobus sp. | reverse complement strand
CGAACGCGCCGGGGATCAGTTCCCGCACGGTCCACTTCACCACGTCGCCCGTGAGGTTGGCGAGCAGTACCTCGGCGTCCGGGGCGAACTCCCACAGCAGTTGGCGGCACGCCCCGCACGGCGGCGTCGGCGTCGCGGTGTCGGTCACGATTGCCACGCGCGTGAAGCAGCGGAAGCCGTCGGTGACGCCGCGCCCGATGGCGACGCGCTCCGCGCACATCGTCAGGCCGTAGCTCGCGCTCTCGACGTTGCAGCCGGGCACGATGGTGCCGCCCGGCGCTTCGAGCGCGGCCCCTACCCGGAAGCGCGAGAACGGGGCGAACGCCTTCTCCCGCGCGGCGGTCGCGGCGGCGATGAGCGGGTCTGTCATGCGATCTCCTCCAGAATCAGCGGCTCCTCGGCCGGCGGCGCGTCGCCGATGGTGAACGCGCCCGCCAGGAGCGGCAACGCTTCAGCCAGTTTCGCCGCGGCGCTGTAGTGAACCTCGAAGACGGTGCCCGCGGGCGTGACGCGCTCGCCCGGTTTCGCGCGAACAATCACCCCGACGGCGTGGTCGATCGCGTCTTCGGCGCGGTCGCGCCCACCGCCCAAGAGGCGCACTGCGACCCCCACCTTCTCCGCGTCGATGCCGGTGACGTACCCGGGGCGGTCCGCCGTCACCTGAACGGTTGCGGTCGTGTGCGGCAGCCGGTCGTAGTCGTCGATCACCTTCGGGTCGCCGCCCTGCTGCTCGATGCACCTGCGGAACATGTCCAGGCCCGCGCCGGACGAAAGGGCGGTGCGAACCTTCGCCTCCGCGTTCGCGCCGGTCGCGATCCCGGCGAGTTCCACCATCCGCGCCGCGAGCTTCACCGAGAGTTCCGTCAGGTCGGGCGGGCCGTTGCCCTTGAGCGTTTCGATGGACTCGATCACTTCGAGCGAATTCCCGACGAACCGCCCCAGTGGGGCGTCCATCGCGGTGACGAGGGCCGACACCCGCAGCCCGTTCGCGGTGCCGACCTTCACGATGGATTCGGCCAGTTCGCGCGCCCGCTCGCGGGTCTTCATGAACGCCCCACGCCCGGTCTTCACGTCCATCACCAGCCCGGAAATGCCTTCCGACAGCTTCTTGCTGAGAATCGACGCGGTGATGAGCGGGATGCTCTCCACGGTCGCGGTCACGTCGCGGAGCGAGTATAGCGTCTTGTCCGCGGGCGCGATGTCGGCGGTCTGGCCCATCATGCCCAGCCCGCACTTGGTGAGCGCGGCGCGCAACTGCGCTTCGGTCAGGTACACGTTGAAGCCGGGAATCGCTTCGAGCTTGTCGAGCGTGCCGCCGGAGTGGCCCAATCCGCGGCCGGACATCATCGGGACGACCACCCCGCACGCCGCCGCGAGCGGGCCGAGAATGAGAGACGTTTTGTCGCCCACGCCGCCGGTGCTGTGCTTATCGACCTTCGGGCCGGCGATGTCGGACAGGTCGAGCCGCGTGCCGGAATCGGCCATCGCCCGCGTCAGGTACGCCGTCTCCGCCGGCGTCATTCCCTTCAGGTAAATCGCCATGAGCAGCGCGGTAAGGTGGTACATCTCCCACCCGCTGCCGGCGGGGCGCGCCGCGGCGGTCACGAACGCGTCGATCTGCGCCCGCGACAGCTCGCCGCCGTCGCGCTTCGTCTGGATCACGTCGCCCGGCCGCATGGTTGTGCCCCCGACCCACCCCCGGCCCCTCCCTGCAGGGAGGGGAGCAAGAAGCGCCCGGTCTTCCTCCCCTCCCTGCAGGGAGGGGCCG
>JAYUBA010000615.1:0-6030 GCA_043741075.1 Frigoriglobus sp. | reverse complement strand
AGTCCGGTCGCTGACGGTCGGTTGTGATACTCCTTCACATCACCATTCGGGGAAAAGTTACATATCAGTCTTCACATCCTACTCCAGATGGAATAGATAATGTCGTGTTGAGTTTGAATTCTCTCAACGCACAGACACCACATCCGGGAGTGACGACCGTGGCGAAGGGCAAATCCGAAGCGAGCGGGTCGAAGGTGACGCAAATCGAGATGGTGCGCGCGGCCATCGAGGAACTGGGCTGGGACGCCAAGCCGCAACCGATGCAGGTACTCGTCAAGGAGAAGTTCAACATCGACCTGGCGGCCAACATCATCTCGAACTACAAGTCGGTGCTCAAGCGGAAGGGGACGATCGCCGCCAGCGCCGCTAGCGCCGCCGGGGCCAAGCGCGGCCGGAAGGCCGGCGCGCAGTTCGCGGACCTGGAAGCGGTCCGCGGGCTGGTGAGCCGGCTCGGCGCGGCCCAAGTCAAGGAACTCGTGGAGGTGGCCGACCGGTTCGCGTGAGACCCGCCTTGCCGGTCGCGCACCGGCCTGCCATTATTCCCCAACCGGGGTGAGTGGTGGAATGGCAGACACTGGGGCCTTAAAAGCCCTTGCCTCGTAAGGGGCGTGCGGGTTCGAGTCCCGCCTCACCCACAAATACCGAAGCCCAGGGGGTCACGTCCCTGGGCTTCGTCGGTTCGCTTGTGCCGCCGGATCACTTCTTAAACATCGCGTGCTTCCGGTCGCCGCGGGAGAGCATGTAGGCCATCAGGTCCAACACCTCGTCCTCCTTGAACGTGTCCAGTAGCGCGGTGGGCATCATGGAGAGCTTCGACGGCCTCATCGAGTCGATCAGCTTGCGGTCCACTTTTACCGTCGAGCCGGGGTTGAGCATGTCGGTGTTCACCATCACGTCGTCGGCGTTGAGGTTCACGATGCGGCCGATCACCACGCGCTCGTCCTTGGTGCGAATCTCTACCGCGGCGTATTGATCGCTGATCTCCTTACTGGGGTCGATGACCGACTCCAACAGGTCGCGCGGGCTGAACCGGCCGGCGACGCCGGTCAGGTCCGGGCCGTTGCTCCCGCCCTCGTTATCGAACCGGTGGCACGCGAAGCACTTCCCCGCGGCGAACAGTTTGCGCCCGCGGTCGAAGTCCCGGTCGGCCTTCAACCCCTTGTCGAGCGCGTCGGTCAGGTCCGCGATCTTGTACGCCTTCACGAACGGCCGGGCCGGTTCGGGCGGCAGTTTCACCGTCGCCGGGTCGGCAGTGATGAGGTCTTTGAGCGCCACCTTCTCGGCCGGTGAGAGCGTGAGGATCGCGTCGTCGCGGATGAGCTTGAGGAAGTTGCCGAAGCTGTTCCCGCCCTTGTACCCAGCCGCCTTCACGAACCACTCGAAGTACTCCTTGCGGAGTTCCGGCGTCCAGCCCACTTTCAGCATCCGCAGCGAGCGGGCGTACTCGATCTGCTCCTCTTGGGTCGGTGCGTCCTTCAGTAGTTTCATGGCCTTCGGCACGACCGTGTCGTCTTGCAGGTAAACGAACACTTGAAGCAGTTCGCCATCGACGTACCTCTGGCCCGCGGGAAAGGACGGGCCGAACTTCTTGAGCCACGCGGTCCGCTCGTCCGCGGTCGGCGGGCCGAAGCGGTTGAACAGGATGTGATACACGCGAACGGCGTCGAGCTTCTGCTGGTCGGTGAGCTTCGCGAAGTCGATGCGACCCAGCGATTGAAGCATTTTCGCGCGAAGGGCCGCGTCCGGCTTCGGCTGACCCGGCGTGGCGTGGAACGGGTCCGATGCGCTCACGCGGGTCAGCGCGAGGAGCGACAGGATCGCCGTCTGCGGGTCTTTCTCCGCGAGCGCCTTCTCGGCCCACAGCTTCGGGTCTTGGTGTTCGAGCGCGACGCGGGCCGCGAACTGGATGAACCGGTCGGCGCTGTTCAATTCCTTCCACGCGGCGTCCACCGCCGGTTGGCCGACGTTCGTGTGGAACGCCTCCAACTCCAGCCGCGTCTTGCGGGCGGCTTCGGCCGCGCCCGCGTCAAAGATTACCGGCGTCTTCTCCTTCACGCCCTCGCCGGTATACGTCACGCGGTAGAGGCCGCTCTTGGTCTTCCGGCCGCCGATGGTGAAGTACATCGCGCCGTCAACAGGGTTAATCACCACGTCCGTGAGCGGCAGCGGCGTGCCGGTCACGAACTTCTCCAGTTCCGCCGTGTACCCGCTGCCGCTCGGGCGCAGGTGCGTGGCGTAGAGTTTGCCGTAGCTCCAGTCGCAGATGAAGAGCGCGTCCTGGTACTTCTGCGGGAACTTCGAGCCGTACCCGAAGCACACGCCGGTCGGCGAGCCGGGGCCGACGTTGATGACCGGCGGCAGGTTGTCCGGGTAGTACGCCGGGTACTTGCCCGCGCCGTTGCGCCACCCGAACTCGCTGCCGCTGGTGACCAGGCACACCCGCGTCGGCCGGTACCACGGCGTGTTGAAGTCCCACTCCATGTCCGCGTCGTAGGTGAACAGGTCGCCGTTCTTGTGGTACGCGGCGTCGTACTGGTTGCGGAACCCGACGCTGAACAGTTCCCACTGCTTGCCGTCGGGAGTGACGTTGTAGATGGCCCCGCCCGGCCCCATCACGCCCTTCATGAACCCGTTGCCGTCCGGCAGGCGCGGGAGCAGGTGGTCCTCGCCCCACACCGGCGGAACCTTCGTGGTGTCGTATTTCGTGAGCTTGGTCTGGTTCCCGCACACGACGGTGAGCCGCTTGCCGTCGGGGTGCGGCATCACCGCGTGCGGCCCGTGTTCGCCCCCGCCGTCCTGGAACGTGCGGAGCGTTTCCACCGCGTCGAGCGTGTCGTTCTTCTTGGACGACGTGACGCGGTACAGCCCGCTCTTACCCGGCGCGTTCACCACGACGTAAAGCGAGTCGAACGCCCACAGCAGCCCCTGTGCGCTGCCGATCTGCGCGGGAATCTTCTCGATTACCGTTTCGCCCTTGGCGCCGGGTGCCGGGACCGCGACGCGGTACAGCGCCCCGTACTGGTCGGACACAATGAGCCGGCCCTTCGGGTCCACGCACATGCACACCCACGACCCCATCTCGTCCTTCGGGACCGAGTAGAGCAACTCCACTTTGAAGCCCTTCGCGACCTTCATCGTCGCCGGGTCGGTGGCGGGTGGCTCGACGGCCTTCTTGGGCGGCTGGGCGGGCGCGGCGACGGGGTTGAGTGCGAACAGCGCGGCGGACAGCGCGAGCGGAAGCGCGCGGGAACGGATTCGCGACATGAGAGGACATCTCCGGCGGGGGGAATGTGAGGTGAGTATACCGCGACGGGGCCGCAGCCGACACCGTTCCACGTGGAACGTCAGCGGTTGTTAGAATGTCGCGCGGGGGCGGAGGCACTTTGTGCGCGCCGGTTACGGACTACAGCCCGGCACCGAACTCGTCGTCGTCGCTGAGCGGCGGGGACGGTTTCGGAACCGGCTTCGGGTCCGGCTTGCGGGCGGCGGGCGCTTTCTCCGCCGGCGGCTTCGCGGGCGGGGCGTCCTTCGCGGGCCGCGCGGCGCGGGCCGGCGGCTTCGCGGCGGCCTTGGCCGCGGGCGCCTTCGCCTTCGCCGGCTCCTTGGCGACCGGTTTGGCAACCGACTTGGCCGCCGGTTTCGCGGCGGGCCTGGCGGCGGGCTTGGCGTCCGCCTTCCGTGGCGCGTAGCTCGGCACCTCGTCGTCGTCGAGCGGGTCGAATTCGTCCGCGAGCGCGCGGCCGAGCGGTCGGTCGTCCTCGCGGTCCCGGTCCCGATCACGGCCGTCGGGCGGCGCGGGCGACTTCGGCACCGCGACCGGAATCGGCCTGGGCGGCAGGGGCTGTACCGGCGGCGGAGCCGGGGGCGCGACGGGCCGCTTCTCCGCGAGCGGTGCCAGAAGCGGGGCCGGTGGGGTGACGAGTCGCTTCTCCGCGAGCGTTACCGGTTTCGGCGGCTCGGTCACCTTCCTCGGCTCGCCGCCCCCGTTGCGCGGCGGGAGTTCGGCCACCCGTCTCGGCTCACCGCCGCCGTTGCGCGGGGGGAGTTGAACGACCCGCGGCGGCGGCGGCGGCAGCAGGGCGGACTTCATCTCCAGGCCGAACCGGCTCACCACGTACATGCCGCTGGACCGGTGCTTCTCCAGTTCGAGTAAGCCCTCGCGCTGGGCGTCCTCGAGCAACTCGCTGAACGTGCGGTAGCCGTAGTAGCCCTCGTTGAACGACGGCTTCTTCCGCTTGATCGTGTCCTTCAGCATGGACGAGAAGATCACGTCCTTGTTCTCGCGCCGCAGGGCGAGCAGCGAGTCGAGGAGCAGCGCGAACACCTTCCGCTTCTTCTCCGGGATCGAGTCGTTCACCGACACCGGGATGATCGGGGCGCGGTCCAGGTCTTCGTAGTAGATGAACTCGTCGCAGTTGTCGCGGAGCAGGTCGGAGGTGGCATCGGACAGCCCCAGCCCGATGACGTGTTTGCCCAGTTCCTTCAGCTTGGAGACGAGCGGCGAGAAGTCGCTGTCGCCGGACACGATCACGAACGTGTCGATGTGGTCCTTCGAGTACGCCAGGTCGATGGCGTCCACCACGAGGCGGATGTCGGCCGAGTTCTTCCCGGTCATGCCGCGGCGCGGGATCTCGATCAGCTCGATGGCCGCTTCGTGCAGCCCGCCGGTGTAGAACCCGAACCGGCTCCAGTCGGCGTACGCCTTCTTGCAGACGATCTTCCCCTTCTCGACGAGGCGCTCCAGCACCTTGCCGATCTCGAATCGGTCGCGGCGGTTGTTGAAGCCAAGCCCCATGTTCTCGAAGTCGATGAACACGGCCAGCGACCGCTCGCCGTCGCCCGCGCGGTGAGATTTCATCCGTTCCTGCCAGTACGTTGCGGAAGATCGCGTCCCCGGCGCATCCAGCGTTTGCGCCGTCGCACCCAGGGCGTTGCCCTGGGCTGAGGAAGCGCAGGCCTACAGCCTGCCAGACTCATAGCCCCAAAGGGGCGAGATCCCTCAGCCCAGGGCAACGCCCTGGGTCACGTTGGGGCTATTGTGCGAAACCGCGGCGCGCGGGGGAAGGCCAGACCGCCGGTTACCGCCTACAACGTCTCCCTTCCGCAACTCACGATTCCTACAGGTGCGACGTGTCCACGAACTTCTTCGGCATGAGCGGCAAGGTGGCGGTGGTGACCGGCGGGGGCCAAGGCATCGGCGAGGCGATCTGCAAACGGCTCGCGGGCGCGGGGGCGAAAGTGGGCGTGTTCGACATGAACGCGGACAGCGCCACCCGCGTCGCAACCGACATTGGCGGGGTCGCGCTCGTCGGCGATCTTACAAAGGAGGCGGACCTGGACCGCGTGTTCGGCGAGATCGTCGCGAAGGCCGGGCCGGTGGACGTGCTGGTGAACAACGCCGGCGTCGCCAGCCGCAAGGGCCGCGACGTGTCCATCTGGGAGAGCGTCCGCGAGGACTGGGAGTTCGTGTTCGGGATCAACGTGACCGGCCTCGTGCTGTGCTGCAAGGCGGTGCTGCCGGGGATGATCGAGCGCAAATACGGGCGGATCGTGAACATCGCGAGCATCGCGGGGAAGGAGGGCAACCCGAAGATGGGGCCGTATTCCGCGAGCAAGGCCGCGGTCATCGCGCTCACGAAATCGCTGTCGAAGGAGTTGGTGGGGAAGGGCGACATCTGCGTGAACAGCGTGTCCCCGGCGGTGATCCAGACGCCGATCCTGGACCAACTGGACCCGGCGCAGATCGCCATGATGCTGTCGAAGATCCCGCTGGGCCGCACCGGTAAGCCGGACGAGGTCGCGGCGCTGGTTCACTTCCTGTCGAGCGCGGATTGCAGCTTCACGACGGGCTTCTGCTTCGACATCAGCGGCGGCCGGGCGACGTACTGAGGAAGCCATGCGAATGGCGGCGGCTAAAACTTGTCGCGGTGCCGATACACCTTCTCCACGGCTTCCACGACTTGCAGTAGGCCGGATTCATCGCCCGAGAGCACGGGATGGTGCAACTTCACGCAGCCGGCATGGGCTGCA
>JAYUBA010000614.1:0-6032 GCA_043741075.1 Frigoriglobus sp. | reverse complement strand
CATGGCGGGCGTACTCGACGAAACCTACGGGATCTTCGTCTATCAAGAGCAGATCATGCGCATCCTCAACCGCTTGGGGGGGATCGAATTGAGCAAAGCCTACGCGGTCATCAAGGCGATCAGCAAGAAGAACTTCGAGATCATCAACGCCCGCAAGGCCGACTTCGTGGCCGGGGCGACGGAGCGCGACGTGGACCCCGAGAAGGCGGCCGAGATCTTCGAGCTAATCGTGAAGTTCGGGGGATACGGTTTCAATAAGTCACATACCGCGGCGTACGCGCAGATCGGATATCAAACGGCGTACCTGAAGGCGCACTACACCGCCGAGTACATGGCCGCGCTGCTGTCGAGCGAGATCGACGACGGCAACAAGCGGGACGTGTTCATCGACCACATCTCCGACGCGCGGCGGCTCGGCATCGACGTGCGCCCGCCGGACGTGAACCGCGGCACCGCCGACTTCGACGTGCAGAACAACCGCATCATCTTCGGCCTCACGGCCATCAAGGGGCTGGGCCGCGGGGCCACGCAGGAGATCGTCCGCGCCCGCACCGAGACCGGGACGTTTAAAGACCTGTTCGACTTCTGCGAGCGCATCGACCGGCGCGTCGTGCCGAAGTCCGCGGTCGAGAAGATGATCCAGGCCGGGGCGTTCGACGCGTTCGCCCGGCGCTCGGCGCAGTTCGCCGCGGTCACGAAGGCGTACGCGTCCGCCGACGAGCGCGCGAACGAGAAGCGGCGCGGGCAGACCGGCCTGTTCGACGACGCGGGCGACGACGCCGACGCGACCGGCGCGGCCAACAGCGGCCTGCCCGACGTGCCGGAGTGGCCGGAGACCGAGCGCCTCAAGTTCGAGAAGGAGGCGCTGGACTTCTACATCTCCAGTCACCCGCTCGCGCAGCACGACGAGCAGTTGCGGCGGTTCCGCACGCACGACGCCGGCGACCTCGCGAAGAGCGGCAAGAACGGCACCGAGGCCCGCATCGGCGGGATGATTACCAACCTCGACGTGCGCACCGCGAACAAGGGCCGCAACGTCGGCCGCAAGTACGCGATGTTCCGCGTCGAGGACTTCACCGGCAGCGTGCGGTGCATCCTGTGGTCCGACGAGTACTCGCGGTTCAAGGAACTGGTGACATCGGACACGGTGGCGCTGTTCGAGGGCGTGCTCAACTGGGGCGAGGGCCGCGCCGAACCGGACTTCCAGGTGAAGAAGCTCATCACCATCGAGGAGGCGCGGGCCGAGTTCACCAAGAGCATGGTGCTGAAGGTGGCCTACGCGGAGGACGACGAGGCGCTCCGCAAGCTGGACGCGGTGAGCCTGATCTTGAAGCGGTACAAGGGCGCGTGCCCGGTGTACCTGAGCGTCCGCGACCTGAACGGCAAGCAGGTGCAGTTGAAGCTGAACGACGAGTTCCGGATCAACCCCGCGGCGCTGAAGCTGGAAGAGTTGGAGATGCTGCTGGGGGCGGGCGCGGTGATCTTCTCGCGCTAACCAGTGGCCGCTGGCGGCTTCGCGGGTAGTAAGCCCGCGAAGCCGCTAGCGGCGTCAGGCTCACCCGGTCGGTTCGGAGATGTTGCGGGCGTACCGGGCGAGGAGCATCTGCACGGCCTGGATCGTCTGCCACTCGGAGAACCCGAGCCGCACCTCGGTGCCGTCCTCGTTCGCGTCGATGTTCTCGACGGCCGTCGTCAGGCCCTTGTGCAGGTAGTCGAGGATTTCGGCGAGGCGGGCGGCCTGCGACGGGGTGAGCTTCTGCGGGAGCGGGGGCACGTCGTCGTCGAACGCGGTCCACCCGGCGACGGCCGGCGGGGCCGGGGCCACCGTGCGCTGACTGTCGGTCACCGACACGCGCCCGGACGCCGCCGCCAGTTCGTCCGCCCGGATCGTCTGTACCTGCCCGCCCACGTTGTTCGCCGGCACCGTCGCCTTCCGCGCCGCGATCTCTTCCATCGTCCCGAACAACAACATGCTGCGCCCGATCGACACCTGGTCGCCGGGCCGCAATCGGCGGATCTGGATCGCGGTGCCGTTCACCCGCGTGCCGTTGGTGCTGTCGAGGTCCGTGAGGATCACGTCGCCGTCTTCGGTCTGCACCTTGGCGTGGAACCGACTCACGCGCTCGTCGTTGAGCCGCAGGCCGTTGCCCTCTTCCCGGCCGATCGTAACGGGGATGGGCAGGTCCCGATAGACCCGGCCCTTATCGACTCCTTCGAGAACCAGGAAGGTGACCGTTCGCATGGAAATGATCCTGTGCGGTGCCGTCACCCAGTGTAGTGGTGGGAGGCCCGATGAAGGTGGTATAGCACAACCGATTCGGGATCGGGCGTAAAAAACCGCCGCCCGGCGCTCGTTGGCACCGGTCATTGTCGCCGTTTCAGGTGGCGGTGTCAATTTCACCGCTGGCAAAGTCTTGCACAATCCGTCTGGGCAGCACAGGCGCCCGCCTTGCGTGGGGCACGCGGCCCGCGTGCCCTAGGAAGAGCACGCTGGCCGCGTGCCCCACGAAACGACCTACTCGTTCACCCGGAACGACTTGAACAACTTGGTACACGGCGGACTCGTCGGCGTGAGGTTCTTGCCCTCGACGCCGTACACGTAGAGCCGGGGCCGCGGACCGTCGCCCGCCAGGATGAGCCGCTCGACCACGTTGCCGGTGGGCGTGTCCATGTGAAGTTCGACGCCCCACGCCGAGCCGAACCGCATCTCGGCCTCCTTCGTGATGGTCCCGTTGAGGCGCGTCACCTCGCGGTCGCGCTCGACCCGGAGCACGCCGGCGGTGACGACGCGATCCTTGTCCGAGGGCAGTTTCTGGGCGAGCGCCGGGGTGAGGTCGGTGTACGCGACCCACGCGCGCGTCTTCGAGTACCACCCGCGGACCGAGTACCGCTTGCCGCCGGTGACGGAGCCGTCGGGGTTGGCGCCCACGTCCTCCTCCGCGGGCGCGCCCGGCAGCGCGACGGTGAACGAGCCGTCCGCCGGGGTGAACTCGGTCCACCCGTCGGCGGACAGGCGCCCGCCGCCGTAGCCGCGGACCAGCAGCGTCACGCCCATCACGACGACCACAACGAGGAACCCGATGAGGAGCGTCGCGCGGGTGAACGTCTTCCCCGCGGCCGGCGGCGGAACCGCGGGCGCCGCCGTCACCGGCCGCGCGGGCGGGTCGTCGTCGAGCGTCAGCGGCGCGTCCGGCGACACCGGCGCGGACACCGGCAGCGCGGCGACGACGGCTTGGCACCACGGGCACGGGGCGAGTCGGCCCAGCGCCGCGTCGGGCACCTGGAACGGCTTGCCGCAGGCGGTGCAACTGACCGGAACGAACATGACCGCCCTGGGATCGCGGGAGTGTCGGCACGGTTCTTTATAGCCGGGGCGCGCCCTTCGCCCGCGCGTTCTTTGACTTGCGTTCCCCCTGGGCGGACGCGAGAATTACCCCGTTCCTTTCACCCGCACCGAGTCCGCCATGACCCGCTTCGCTCCCGCGCTCCTCGCCCTCGCGCTCCCCCTCGCGCTGTGCGCGGAGGAGAAGACGCCCGCGCCCGTGACCGTGAAATCGAAGGAGGGGAAGTTCTCCGTCGCCCTGCCCGACAAGCCGGCGGAGAAGACGAACAAGGTGAAGACCGACGTGGGCGAACTGGACCTGCACGTGTTCCTCGTGGACCAGAACGACCGCGCGATGGTGGTGATGTACAGCGACTACCCGGCCGGGTCGGTGGGCGCGGCGAACGCCGACAAGGTGCTGGCCGGGTGCATCGAGGGGAACGTGAAGTCGCTCAAGGGCAAGCTGGCGTCCGAGGAGAAGATCACCACCGGGAAGGCGAAGCACGTCGGGCGCGAGATCCGCATCGAGATGCCGGACAAGAAGGGCATCTACCGGGCGCGGCTGTTCCTCGTCGGCGACCGGCTGTACCAGGTGGTCGCGCTGGGTCCGGACGACTTCGCCAAGGGCAAGGCGGTGGACGCCTTCCTGAACTCGTTCGCGATCGACGAGTGACACCCCGCGGGGGGGTGATACCGGCTCGCACGGAACAGTAACTCTGCTCCTGTCTTTGACCTCCCCCCTGGAGGGGGAGGTCGGCGGCGCCTCGCCGCCGGGTGGGGGGCGCTGGGCGACAGGCGGAAGGAGTCACTCCACTCGCATCGCTTCCCCCCCACCCGGAACGCGAGGCGCGTTCCGACCTCCCCCTCCAGGGGGGAGGTCAAAGCCGAAGCACGCCGATGGTTACCCTTTAGCGCGATTCGGTATGAGTGGCATCCTTAGTCGCGGGATGCGACGGCAACGGCAGCCGGCCGAAACGGATCGACCGGATTGCGTATAACAGGAGGCTTACGTCCCGCTCGCCGGAAGAAGGAGTGTTCGCGATGGCCGATATTCGGGGGTTCCGCGGGTTCCGCTACGACCTCGGCTCCGTCGGCACGCTGTCCGACGTGGTCGCGCCCCCGTACGACGTGGTCGATGCCGCGCTCCAGCAGAAGCTGTACGACGCCAGCCCGTACAACGCGATCCGCCTCGAACTCACCCGCGACGAGCCGGGCGACGACGACAACACCAACCGGTACACCCGCGCCGGCAACACGCTCCGCGAGTGGATCGGCGCGAACGTGATCCGCCAGGACACGGGCCGCGGGCTGTACGTGTACGAGCAGGAGTACACCGTCGAGGGGAAGACGTTCACGCGCCGCGGGTTCATGGCCCGCGTGCGGCTCGAACCCTTCGGCAAGGGCATGGTGTTCCCGCACGAACAAACGATGTCCGGCCCGAAGGAGGACCGGCTCCAACTGTACCGCGCCACCGGGTTCAACCTGTCGCCGGTGTTCGGCCTGTACCCGGACGACGGCGACGTGTTCGCGCACCTGGAACCGCTCGTCCGGTCCGCGCCGCCGCTGGTCGCGACGGACCACCTCGGCGTCATCAACCGCCTGTGGACGGTCACCGACTCCGCGACCGTGAGCAAGGTGATCGGGGCGATGGGGCCGAAGCCGGTGTACATCGCCGACGGCCACCACCGCTACGAAACCGGCGTGAAGTACCTGGAGGAGCGCCGCGAACTGGGCGAGGTGGCGGACGACGAGGCGGCCCCGAACTTCTGCCTGATGATGCTCGTCGGCATGAGCGACCCGGGGTTGCTGATCCTGCCCACGCACCGGCTCGTGAGCGGACTCGCGGTGAACCTAACCGCCCCGCAACTCGAAGCGGCGCTGGCGGACCACTTCGACATCGTGGAGCGCACCGGCACGAACGCGCAGGCCGCGTGGGAACACATCCAGATGGACGGGGCGCAGACGGCGCTCGGCTTCGGCACCGTTGCCGACGGGCAGTGGCTCGTGGCGAAGTTGCGCGACGACGCGATCATGGCGGAACTGGCCCCCGACCACAGCGACGACTGGCGCGGGCTGGGCGTGAGCGTGCTGCACAAGCTCGTACTGGATCGGTTGCTCCGCGAGAAGGTCGGCGGCACGCCGGTGTGCAAATACGTCCACCTGTTGAGCGAGGCGACCGACGCGACCGCGAAGGGGGAGTGTCAGCTCGCGTGCCTGGTGCCGCCGGCGACGATGGGCCACGTCGAGCGGATCGCCGGGCTGGGCGAGAAGATGCCGCCGAAGTCCACGTACTTCTACCCGAAGCTGCTCACCGGGCTGGTGTTCAACTCGCTCAAGAAGGATTGAGGGTGGCACGCACGCGGCACGACGAACCGGACGACGACGACTCGGGCGAGTACGACGCGTACGACGCCGGGACCGACTACGACCCGGACGACCCGGAGACGTACCCGGCCGGGCTGTACGTTCACGGCGACGGGCGGGCGGTGGTGCCGTGCCCGCACTGCCGCGCCGAGATCGACGAGGAAGCGGAGCAGTGCCCGAAGTGCGGGATGTTCATTTCGAAGGAGGACGCCCCGCGCGAGGGGAAGTCCGCGACGTGGATCGTGCTGGTGGTGCTGGCGCTGCTTGCCGCGGTCGCGTGGGTGTTCGGAAGGTGAATCTATCTTGACCTCCCCCCTTGAGGGGGAGGTCGGAACGCGCTTCGCGT
>JAYUBA010000613.1:0-1774 GCA_043741075.1 Frigoriglobus sp. | reverse complement strand
CAGCGACGGGGTGTAGCGATCCCCCCCTCCACCCCGTCGCTGACGCTCCGGGTTCGCCCAAACCCCTCCTCCGCGTTCACCTCGGCATGAGCGGGCAGTTCACGGTGGTGAGCGCGACCGCGCCGGAGCCGGACCACCTGCACGTCGTCTTCGCGCTCGACGACGGCAACGAACTCCGCCTCCGCGATCCGCGCCGGTTCGGCTCCGCGGAGTACTTCCCCGACCGCGCCTCACTCGAAACCGACATGAACGCGGACCTCGGCCCGGAGCCGTTCGGCCTCGACGCCGATTACTTCCGCACCGCGGTTCGCGCCACCGCCCGCAACCTGAAGGCGCTCCTGCTCGACCAGAAGACGGTCGCGGGCGTCGGCAACATCTACGCGGACGAGGCGTGTTTCCGCGCGAAGCTCCACCCCGGCCGTACCGGCACGAGTCTGACCGCGGACGAGTGCGACCGGCTCCGCGAAGCAATCGAAGCGGTGCTGACGCGGGCCATCGAGAGCCGCGGCAGCACCATCCGCGACTACGTCGGCGGTTCGGGCTTGCGCGGCGGCTTCCAGTCCGAACTCGCGGTGTACGGCCGCACCGACGAGCCGTGCCCGGCGTGCGCAACGGCCGTCGCGTGTGCCCGCTACGCCGGCCGCGCGTCGCACTACTGCCCCTCGTGCCAACCCATTAAGTCGAAAGTCGTAAGGTCGAAAGTCGTAATGCCGAAGCCCCACACGTCCTAGGTCTTCGACTTTACGACTTTCGACCTTACGACTTTCGACAGGTGATTTCGCATGTCGTACAAGGCGTTCAAGCGGTTGCTCGGCGAGACCAGCCTGGAGCGGAAGTGCCGGTGGCTCCTCGGCGCCGGCGTGCTGGTCCTCATGACCGGCAGCTTCTGGGTGTACGCCAAGCAGACCGAAGACCTCGCCTACGAGCAGCTCGAAACGACCGGCCGCGCGCTGCTGTCGCCCATCGTCGCGCGGCTGCACGTCAAGGGCGACGACCGCAAGGCCGTGGACGAGTTCCAGCGGCTCACCGAGGAGAACTGGCCCGCGACGCTCAAGGGGTACAACTACAAGCTCATCAAGCCGGATTCCAAAGACCCCGACAGCCAGCCGACGAGCGACGACCTGACCGCCATGCACCGCATCCAGAACGACCCGAAGCGGAACGAGGAGACGCGGCAGGCACCCAAGGAGAACGCGTTCTACTACTACGGCGTCATCCGCGCCCGGCAGTCGTGCGTCGATTGCCACGGCGACAAGGCGAAGGTGGGCGAGAAGCTCGCCGTACCGGGGCTGAAACAGGACGACGTGATGGCGGTGGTCCGCATCCGGTTGTCCACACAGTCCATCGAAGAGGGCTTCCACACCAACCGCGCGGTGCTCATCTCCTTCGCCATCGGCACGTCGCTACTCATCATCGCCGGCAGCTACCTCATCATCCGCTACGTGATCGTGAAGCCCCTGAAGCACCTCAAGGAGGTGTCCGAGGCGATCGCGTCGGGCGAACTGAACATCCGCAGCGAGATCCAGACCGGCGACGAGTTCGAGGACCTGTCGCACGCGTTCAACCGCATGTTGCGGAACCTCACCAACATCCAGGAGCGGAACAAGAAGCTCATCGCCGACCTGGACCGCAAGGTCGATGAACTCGCGCGCGTGAACATGGCGCTGTTCGAGTCGAACCGGCTCAAGAGCGAGTTTCTTTCCACGATGAGCCACGAACTCCGCGACCCACTGAACAGCATCATCGGGTTCTCGGAGGTTCTCCTCGGTGCCGA
>JAYUBA010000612.1:0-1774 GCA_043741075.1 Frigoriglobus sp. | reverse complement strand
AGTAAAGACCGGACGAGTCGTGGTCTGATTCTGGGGCGTTCCAATATTCGGGGCAGGCGCGGTGCCCATCGGCGGCGGGAGCGGGCCAGCGGGCGCTGGGCCGAACGGTGTACCGGGCGTGCTTGGCGGCGGCGGGGTGTACACGGGAGCGGCTGCCGCCCTGTTCAGGGCGTTCGTCGCGGCGATGGGGTCGTATCCGGGTGTTGGGGGCGCGGTGAATCCAGAGCCAGGAGTCGGCCCCGTGATTGGCGCGTCTGACCCGACCGGCGATCCGGTCGGTGATGTAGGCGTAAATCCTGCGCCCGGTGTGGGGCCGGTGATCGGGGCGTCCGCGCCGACCGGAGCGATGAACGGTGTACCGCCGGACACGCCAGTGCCCGGCGCGCCGACCGGAAGGCCGGGATCGTAGATCGCCTTGAAAGGCTCGGGCGGTGTTGGGTCCGAAGGTGGGATGTCGGGGTTCACATACGAGGCAGCGGGGCTATCCGGGTCTTTGATCGCCGCGCCGGAGAATGAGACGGTCTCCGGCCCCGCCTCGCCCGCGAGCGCGGACGGACGGCCCGTCAGCGCGTCGACGAGGAAGTGCGGGGTGTTGATGGTGATGGAGCCAGGCTTGGCGAACGCCGGTGGCTTGACCACACCCTCTTGCTGAAGGCGATTGAAGAACGGCTGGGTGTCGCTTGTGGTTCCGGTCGGCGCGGATACCGGATTTGCCTGCGCCGCGGAGACCTGAGCACCAGCGGACTGCGGGGTGCCGGTCATGCCGAGGAGGTTCGGCGGTGGACCCGCAGATGCGGGAGAGCCGCCGGCAGGTCCCATAGCCCCGCCGGGGATGCCCGAACTCCAGGCATCCGCTGCGCCGCCGTGCGCGCCACCGTGGAGGCCGGAGAACTGCGAGAGGAACCTGGGCAGGTACTGGTCGAACGGCGTCACGGCCGACTGCGGGGTAGAGGTGTTAGCGTAGTTCCCTGCATCAGCTGGAGGCGTCTGACCCCGATTGGCGAAGAAGTTGGCCATGTAGTTCCGGGGGTTCGACGCGATGTCCTGAAGGTTCTTGTACGCGTCGAAGCCGAGGCGGGACTGCGTGCCGGTGAACTGGTTCTGGCCGTTCTGGCGCTCCCAATCCAACTGAGCAGCCTGAGACGCCGCGGTGGTGTCCTGTCCGCGCTGCGTGGTGGCGTCGCGCATCCGCTCGACGGCGATCTGCGACGGGTCGACGAGCCGTTCGGTGGTGTGGATGTTGTTGGTCTGGGTGCCGGAGTTGCGCGGCGTGACGTACTGGGTCTTGGTGACGAACTGCGTGTTCCGGGGGTCAAACGCCATTCCGGGGTCGGGGTTGTAGTTCGGGTTCGGCTCCTGCCAGGTGATGATCTGACCACCACCCGGAACGGGCACGGCCCGGTAGCCCGGCGGGAGGCCGGTCCCAGAACCACTTCCGCCGCTGGGGGAGAGCGTGCCGGTGTCGGGCGGCGGAACGTCGTTGACGCCCCGTGTGGTGGGGGCGTTCGGGTCAGGAACGTACTCGCCGCCGGTCGGGTCGTTCGGGTCGTTCCGCACGTTGCCGGGCTGGGGTGGGATGTAGGACATGAGCTTTCCTCCACCACCCCCGCCGCCGGACGCACTCGCCGACTGGCTGAGGATGCTGTTCACGTAGTTCTGGGTCTCGGGGAACGTCGCCGCCGCTCCGCTGGCCTCGTTGCCCGGACCGGCGTTGTACGCGGCGAGCGCGCGGGCGTAGTCGCCCCCGGTGATGCCGAGCATGGCCTTCATGTAC
>JAYUBA010000611.1:0-1776 GCA_043741075.1 Frigoriglobus sp. | reverse complement strand
GCTTCGCCGACGGGTGAGGGGACGCCGAGCAAAATCAAGCAGGCTAAGCGTCCTGAATGCGCTGAGGTCTACCCCTCACCCGCAAGGGAGAGGGCCAGAACCACCTCGCCCCGTCGAGAGGTCGGCGAGTCTTCGCCGCGGGTGGAGTGGTCTTCGTTGCCCCGTTCAGCCGCCCCGCCGGCCGGTGAGGACGCGGGTGACGGCCCGGAGCGGGCGCTTCAGCGACCACCGCCGTGCCTCCTCCAGTTGCCACCCCAACTCGCTCGCCTGCGCGGCGACGCGGGTGACGATCGCCGCGCGCTCCTCGCACGCGCCCTGGAGTTCCGCCACCTGGGCCACGAGTTCCGCCGACGCGAGGTGCAACCGAAGAACGGCCCGCTCGCGCCCGTCGCACAGGCACGCCGCCAGGTCGGCCACCTTCAGCGCCGCGGCGTGGCGGTCGTCCGCGGCGGCCTCGGAGTACGGCACCGGCCGGTCGCGGTAGTCGAGCAACCGCTCGCACAGCCGGGCCGCACCGGCCACGTCCACAACCCCAAAAGCGGCGGCGTCCAGGTGCAGGTCCGCGCCGTCGAATCCTAGCCGGTCCGGCCTCAGCCGGACCGGGTCCGGTTCGCGGTACGGCGTCCCGGCCAGTTCAGCGTCAAACCACGCCCGAAGGTCCGGCGCGTCGGCCAGCGCCGCGCGGACCGTCGCCAGCGCGGCGGGCCATTCGGCCGCCGACACCCGCACCCCGGTCACGCACGCGGCGGCCAGCGCGCGGCGGTCGAGGGCCACCGGCGCGTCGGGGAACAGCACCCGCTTGGCGAACGCGAACGCGTCGGCCACGGGCGCGTGCGGGAACGCCGGCAGGTCCGGCACCGTCGGCTGGGACCGCAGCCCGTCCCTCGCGTTAAGCGCGCGGAACTCGCGGTCGATGTCCGACCGGCCGCGGTGGAACAGCGTCGCGACGCCGTTGCTCGCCCCGGACTGCCCGGACACGGTCATCGGCACGCTCGTGGAAAGGAAGCGGCCGGCGGCGTGGGCCACGGCGAACCCGGAGTACACGTCTGGGATCGGGTGCGGGAACACACTTCCGGCGGCGCGGCGCAGGTCGTCCAGCACGTCGCGGCGCACGGCCGCGTTGTACAGCATGGGCAGGTCGGTGTAGAACGCGCGGAACGCGGCCACCTCGCGGATCACGTCCGCCCCGTCCCGCTCGCGCAGCGCGCACCCCAGCGGCAGCCGCAGGTAGTCGCCCTGTCCGGGCAGCGCGACCGTCGGCCATGTGTAGTACGCGGCCCCCCACCGGATCGCCTTCGCGCTGTACCGCCGCGCCAGCCCGTCCAACTCCCTCAGCGCGTGCGGGAGCAGGCCGTCGTCGTCGCCGATCAGGAGCACGTACTCGCCGCGCGCGTGCGCAACGCCGAACTCCCAGTTGCGGCTCATCGCCACCGGTTCGGGCGTGCGGACGTACCGCACCTTCGGCGACGCGAGTTCGTCCACCGCCGCCTTCGTGGCCGGCGAGCTACAGTTGTCGGAGACGATCACCTCGTAGTCGTCGAACGTCTGATCGAGGCAGGTCTGGAGCGCGAACCGGAGGGTGTCGGCGCGCTCCCGCGTCGGGATCACGACGCTGAACTTCACCGCGGGCATCGCGCACTCCTTCGCGGGCAGCGACTTGAGGAAGAGTGCAGTGTTTTAACACGCGCCGGAAACGCGGACAACCCCGACCGCGCGGCGCGATCAGGGCGGGTGCCCCTTTTGATTTTGGCGAGCGGCACCCGTGAGGGTGCCGGT
>JAYUBA010000610.1:0-1779 GCA_043741075.1 Frigoriglobus sp. | reverse complement strand
CAGGGGGCTTACGCCCCCCGCTCAGGGTCCGTCACGCCGCCTGCTTCATCATCTCCGCGCACCGGCGCTGCATCTCGTCCGCCGACACGTCCTCGATGTGGGTGGCGAGCGTCCACACATGGCCGAACGGGTCGGTGACGGTGCCGGAACGGTCGCCGTAGAACTGGTCCGTCACCGGCTTGAACACGGTTGCGCCAGCCGCGACCGCCTTCGCGAACGCGGCGTCCACGTCCGGCAGGTAGACCATCAGCCCGCCGCTGGCCCCGCCGAGTGTCTGCGGCCCGCGGTTGCCCCACTCCGGCATCTCGTCGCCGAGCATCACCCGCGACCCGCCGACCTCGATCTCCGCGTGCGCGACGGTGCCGCCCGGCCCGTCGAACCGCATGACCTCGGTGGCGCCGAACGCGGCCTTGTAGAACTCGATGGCCTTCGCGGCCCCGCGCACGGTGATGTACGGAACGATCGAGTGGTAGCCGGTGGGGACGTGACTGACGGGCATTGGCGGACCTCTTGCGGGTGAGTGAAACCACACAGAAGGTAGCCGCCCGCTCAGATGTACGCAATGCCAGATTCGGCGGACATCTACGACGAGCCGGAAGCGTGAGCGACGGGCAACGTGATCCGTCGCTCACGCTTCCGGCTCGTCAGGAATGCTACCCGGCGCGGTACCACTCCAGCCCCCGCTTCATCCCCTCGTCGAACAGCACGCGCGGGGTGTAGCCGAGCCTCGTGCGGGCCTTCGCGATGGAGAAGTCGAGGTTCAGGCCGGCGAACTTGAGTTGCGCCTGCGTGATCCGCGGCGGGTTCGGCTCGTTCGTGCGGCGGGCCACGCCCTCGCGCCAGTTCGCCATCACCCGCGCCAGCCACACCGGCACCGGCGGGAAGCCGCGCGGGCGCTTCAGACCCAATCCGTCCGCCACCGTCTCGAAGAACTTGCGCTTGCTCACGAACTCGCCGTCGGTGATGTTGAACGCCTCGCCCGCGACCGTTTCCGCGGGCGCGTCGATCGCCAACAGCACCGCGTCCGCGACGTTGCCGACGTAGGTGGTGTTCAGCACGTACCGGCCGCGGGCGATGTAGATGACGCTCCCTTTCTTCAGCCGGTCGGCGAGCCGCGGCAGCACGGTGCGGTCGCGCGGGCCGTACACGAACCCCGGCCGGAGGATCGTCACCGGCACCTTCTGCTTGCGGTAGTACTGCAGCGCGAGCCGCTCGGATTCGACCTTCGACTGCGTGTAGCCGTCGATGTGGTCGTTCGGCAGCGGTTCGGTTTCGTCGGTCGCGTAGTGGTGCCGGGCCGCGTACACGCCGAGCGAGCTGACGTGAACGAACCGGTGCAGGGCACGGCCGAGCGTCGCGTCGAGCAGGTTCCGCAGTCCCTCGACGTTCACCGCGCGGTACCCGTCCACGTGGCCCCAGTCGCCGACCTTCGCCGCGCAGTGGACGACCACGTCGCAGCCTTCGACCGCCCGCTTGAGCGCCTCCGCGTCCGAGAGGTCGCCCCGAACCACGGTCACGCCGAGCGACTCGATAAAGGCGGTGTCGCTGCCGGCGCGGGCGAGCGTGCGGACCGTGTCGCCGCGGGCGACGAGCGCCTCGGCGACGTGCGATCCGACGAACCCGGTCGCGCCGGTCAGGAGGACAGTATGCGGCATCGGGTGAACCTGTGAGTGTGAAGCAGCGGATGTTGTGGGGAACGGCGTGCGAACGGCAAGGACGTGATCGAGCCGCGACCGGGAGGGAGCGCGCCTGCCACCTTCTCCAGAGGTGGCAGGCGCG
>JAYUBA010000609.1:0-1782 GCA_043741075.1 Frigoriglobus sp. | reverse complement strand
CGTCGAACGACACCGTGAGCCCGTCCGAATCCCCCTTCTCGGACAGCAGGCACAGGCCCTTGCCCGTCGAGTGGATCGTGACCTTGATGGACGCAGTGAACATCGGGAAGCCCTCAACTGGTTGGTGACCGGCCGGCGATGTCGCCCGGCCCCCTCCCGCCGGCCGGAGGAGGGGGCCGTGATTCGCGTTCAGCCCTGACAGTGGCGCTCCACGCAGTGCCGGATCTCCGCGTCGCTCCACTCCGGACGGGCGCATGCCGGGTTCCACACCCTCTTGACGAAGTCGAAGATCTGGTCGGGCGAGCGCCCGGCGTCGCGCAGGACGCAGACCACGCGCACGAGTCCCCGGCTGCCGTTCTGGCCCTGCACGCTCTCGATCTTGAGGCAGTACGGCTCGGGGAATGTGATTCGGCCCTGACCCTCGGGCAAAAGCCCCATCTCGACCGTCGCGGTTTTCGGGCGCGGTCGGCGGCGCTCGCGGGTCCAACCGATGTTGGCTACGGGCAGGTCGGCAATCGCGAAGAGCCCGTCCCCGAGCCACGAATACGACCCGTGCTCCGTGGAACTGTTCGGGATCACCTCGAGGCCTCCGTTGGTGCGCACGTCCAGGTCCATGCCCTTGACCTTCACCACGTTCTTCAGCACGGCACCCATCCGCCGCCGGTACCCGAGGTGGATCCCGCCGCGCGGGGTCGCGACCCGGTGCGGGGTGTCGCCGCACTCCTCCAGCACGAGTTCCGCCCGCGCCGGGTCGTCGCAGTCGAACAGCACCATCCCGTTGGTCAGCAGCGCGATGTTGTTCCGGGTGCCCTTGAACCAGCGCTCGTAAAGCTCCGGGGTCGGCTTCTCGTGCTGGAACGGCTTCCACTTCACGAGCGGCACCTTGGTGCCCGGGGCGCAGGGCACGAAGCGGTGGCCGAGGGCGTCCCCGGCCAGGGCCAGTTCGTAGTTGTCATGCGGCGTTTCCATGGGCGTCTGCGGGGAAAGAATTCGGTCGGGACCAGCGGATCTGGTACACGTCGCGGCCGATCGTCGTGAGGTACTCGTCGAAGCTGGGGAGGCCGTCCGGGTAGCGTTCGAGCGTGTCGTGGTCCCAGGTCTCGTTCACCTCCCAGAAGATGTCCATCGCCAGCCGGAGCTTGTCCTCGGCGTGGAGCGCGGGGTACCGGGCGAGACGGCCCCGCATGTCCGCGGCCGACCACTCAGCGGTCGAACGGCCGTCCGGAGGCCGAACGTCGTTCGGTGAATCCAGAGCCAACGGGTCACGTTTCGAGGATGTTGTCCCTGTCCGGTAGCGGGCGTACTCGCACGGCCCGCACTCGCCGTCGCCGAAGTTGCTCCCGTTGACCGTCTCGACGATCTCGCTGCCGCAGGTTTTGCAGTGCGTCGCGCTGGTCACTTGGTGGTACTCCTCGGTCGCGACATCCTGAACGTCGCCCGATAACTGGTACTCGTCGCTGCCCGCGTGCTCGAAGCAACTCTCCCAGGCCTCGGGCTGGTCGCCCGCGATCTCGTGCGCGCGAGCTGGACTCTCCGCCTCGATCTCCTGGTAGGCGCGGTCGACGTGGTCCGCGAAGACGCGGTAGAGCCGAAGTGCCGGTGGTGTGTCGTTCGTTGCCATCTGAAGTTGGGGGAAGAAGAAATAATGGGTCACGGGTTGTGCCCTTCGGGGTTGTCTGACGGGACGTTGTTGCCGATCCATTCCTCGATCGCGTCGAAGTTGGCGATGCGCTGCCGGATCGTGCGTTCCGGCGACAGGTCGCCGTATTTCGCCTCCGGAAA
>JAYUBA010000608.1:0-6074 GCA_043741075.1 Frigoriglobus sp. | reverse complement strand
CTTCGATGCCCCGGTGCGACTCGACTCACAAACCGGGGCTTCGAAGACTCTGCCCCGGCCACCCACAAGTTCCCATACTATCCGTTAAGCCGGGCAGCCTGTGCCGACGATAACGGATGTGTGGAACCCCGCACCGCGAGAGCCGGGTGGAGCGTCTGCGGCCGGGTCGCCGCCGCCCGCACCGCCGCGTTCGTACTCGCGCTCGTGGCGGGCTGCTCGAACACGCAGTTCCTCCGCCGCGCGTGCCCGCCCCCGCCCGACCCGAAGGCCGCGGCCGAAGCGCCCGCCCCGTCCGTCGCGTATCAGGTCGGGTGCCCCGACGTTCTCGAAGTCGCGTTCCGCGACCACCCCGAATGGGACGCGGTCGCGGTGGTCGATGTGGACGGCCGCCTCCCGCTCGCCGAACCCGGCAACCCGCGCGTCGATGGCCGCACCCTTCAGCAGATTCGCGACGACCTGGCCGCGCTCGCGGGGTGCCCGCCGGAACGCGTCAGCGTGTCGCTCGCGGCGGCGCGGAGCGGGCGGGTGGTCGTGTACGGCCCGGTGCGCGGCCGCGCGCGGGCGGTGCCGTACCAGGGGCCGGAGCCGGTCCTCGACTTCCTCAAGCGGGTCGGCGGGCTGCCCCCCGGCTCGAAGCTGAATCAGGTGTACGTGGTGCGGCCCAACGTGGCCGCCGCGGCCCGCCCGCAGGTGTTCCGCGTGAACGTGGGCGCCGTGCTGGTGGACGGCGACCCGCGGACCAACGTAACGCTGATGCCGGACGATCAGGTGTACGTCGGGGAGACGAAGCAGTCGAGTTTGTCGCGGCTGATGCCGGACTGGCTGGGCACCGTGTACCGCCGCGTGACGGGCCTGCTGCCGGACGACTGGTGGCCGTTCGGGAAGGTGCTGAAGCCGGGCGACGGCGCGAGCCAGCCGTTCATCAAGTAGGGTGGGCACTGCCCACCACGCTGGGCGACGAGGTGGGCAGTGCCCACCCTACGAAAGCCGCGTCTCACCTACTTCGGCTTCCGCAGCCGCGCCCAGTAGCCGCCGTCGGACGGGCGCCCCGGCACCGCGTGGTGCTCCGCTTCGACGGTGACGCCCCGCATCCCGCGGCACACCGCCTTCACCACGCCCTCGTTCTCGTCCGGCTCGATGCTGCACGTCGAATACACCACCGCGGCGCCCGGCTTCACGCGCGACAATGCCTCGATTAGCAACCGCGTTTGCAGGCGGATGAGGTACTCGAACTCGTTCGGCTTGAGCCGCCACCGCACCTCCGGCCGGCGTCCGAGCACGCCCGTGTTGCTGCACGGCACGTCCACCAGCGCTGCGTCGAACGGGCCATCCGGGATGCCGCCGTCTTCCTTCAGCGCGACCGTTTCGACGCCCTTCACGCGCATCCGCTGGCACAGCGATGTCACCGTTTCGAGGCGCTTCGGGTCGGTGTCGCACGCGGTGACCCGGCCGCGGTTGTCCATCAGTTCGGCGAGGTGCGTCGTCTTGCCGCCGGGCGCGGCGCACAGGTCGAGGACGTGCATTCCCGGCGTCACGCCGAGCGCGCTCGCGACCAGCATCGACGAGTGATCCTGCACCGCGAAGTCGCCGGCGGCGTAGCCGGGCAGGTCGCGGATGGCGTGGTGTTCGGGGAACCGTAGCGACTGCGGGTGTTCGCCGGGTTCCGCGTCGATCAGCGCCGCGGCGAGTTGAATGCGATAGCTCTCGCGGCTCGCGTTCAGCTTGTTCACGCGAATCCAGAGCGGGGGCGGCGCGTTGAACCAGAAGCCGAGCCGCGTGCATTCGTCCGGGCCGTAGCGTTCGAGCCACCGGTTCGCGAGCCACGGCGGGAGCGAGAACGCCGCGGCGAAGTACGCATTGGGCGCCGTGAACGGATCGGGGAGGATGGCCCGCGCGAGGCGGCGGTAGCGCGGTCTTATGCCCTCGCCCCTTGCGGGAGAGGGTGGCGAGGCTTTGCGAGCCGGGTGAGGGGTAATCTTCACCGCGCGTGAGAGCGACCCCTCACCCGTCGGCGAAGCGCCGCCACCCTCTCCCGCAAGGGGAGAGGGCAAGAAGTCGATCGGCACCGCGTCCGCCCCGGGCTTGTCGGTGAAGTCGTCGGTCACCAACTCGGCGATGCGGCGCATCACGCCGTTCACGAAAGGCTTCGCCCGCGGCGCGCCGACGTGCAGGGCGAGTTCGACCGTTTCGTTCACGGCCGCGTGCTTGGGGACGTGCGTGAGGAACGTGAGTTGGAACGCGCCGAGCCGGAGGATGTCCCAGACGCGCGGCTGGACCGCGTGCAGCGGGAGGTTGACGAACGGCGTCAGCAGCGCGTCGAGCGTGCCCGACCGCCGGATGACGCCGAACACCAGTTGCGTGACGAAGCGGCGGTCTTGCGCACTGCGCGGGGGGCGTAAGCCCCCTGTGCCGCCGAGCGCGTCGTCGATCAGTTCGGACGCGAACCCATCGCGGGCGCGGGAGCGGTGCAGCACGTCGGCCGCGACTTGCCGGGCGGTGATCGTCATGCTCTTGTTTGTAGTGACCCGCTTCAGCGGGTCTTCCCCTTGGAGGTGGGTGGACCCGCTGAAGCGGGTCACTACGAACAATCACGTTAGCACTTCCGGCCCGAACCGCATGCCTTCGACGATGGGATAGCCGCGCAGGAACTCTTCCGCTGTCATCTTCTTCTTCCCAGCGGGCTGAAGTTCGAGTACGTCGATGATTTCGTGAACCATCGCGGGACCGCAACGCACTCCCAAACCCCCACTAACATCGTCAAGCAACTCTCCCGCCTCGTCTTCCATGTAGTACTTCGTGGCGCGAAACTCGCCGATCGTGTTGATAATCACCCGCATCGGCTCCTTGCCTGGGCGGTGCACGAACGTGTACGCGGTCGGCCACGGCTGCATTGCACGCACGAAGCGCTCGATGTAGCCGGCAGGCTCACTCCAGTCGATCAACCCGAACTCCTTCTTGATCTTCGGCGCTTTTGTCACCAGCGCCGGGTCTTGCTTCACGCCCTCCACGGGGCCACCGGACGCGTACTTCCGCACTGCCTCTACCGCCATGCGCGCACCCAGTGGAGCGAGCCGCGCTTCAAGCGAACCGGCGGTGTCGGCGGGGAGGATGTCGAGCGCTTCCTGAAGGATCATGTCGCCGCTGTCGAGGCCGGGCGTCACCTTGATGATGGTCACGCCGGTTTGCGTCTCGCCGCCGAGGATGGCATACGCGACCGGGGCCGCGCCGCGGTACTTCGGCAGCAGCGACGCGTGGACGTTGATCGTGCCGCGCGTCGGGACCGTCAGCACGTCCTTCGAGAGAATCTGCCCGTAAGCGGCGACGACGAGCAGGTCCGGCTGCAATGCGCGGAGCAGTTCTAGCCCTTCGGGCGTGTTGATGCTCTCTGGTTGGATTACCGCGATGCCGCAAGCGGCAGCAATGTTCGCCATGCCCTTGCCGGTCTGGCGCGTGCTGCCGCGCTTGCTGCCGGCGTCGCGGTCCGGCTGCGTGACCAAGCCCACGACATCGCCGCCGAACGAGGCGATCAGCGCCTCGAACGTCGGCTCCGCGAAGGTGCCTGTTCCCATCATCGCGATTCGCATACGAACACAAGCCGCATGATGAACGCGGATAAAGACACGACAAAACAGAAGACCGTGTTAAAACAAATCTTCAATCTTGTCTTGTCGTGTCTTTATCCGCGTTCATCGTGCGGCTACTCCTCTTTACATCTTCGGTTCCAGGCCCGGCGGCAGGTTGCCCTTCTTCTTGTCCTTCTCAAAGTCGGCGATGAACTTCTCCAGGTCCTTCTGGCTCCGCGACAGGCCGAGCGAACCCATTCGGTCGATGAACAGCGAGCCTTGAAGGTGGTCGATCTCGTGCTGCCACACGCGGGCGACGAGGTCGCTGCACTCCCGCACCTGCAACTGGCTCTTCAAGTCGTAGTAGTTGACGATCACCGTCTTGGCGCGGCGCACGTTCTGGTACAGGCCGGGGAAGCTCAGGCACCCCTCGCGGTCGTTCACCGTGCCGCCCTTCGTGTCCACGATCACCGGGTTGATCGCGACGCACTCCATCTCCGGCCGCTCGTGGTCGCCCGCGAAGTTCATCACGATCATCTGGTAGTCGAGCGTCACCTGCGGGGCCGCCAGCCCCAGGCCGTCGTGCTTGTACATGAGTTCCAGCATCTCGGCGGCGGCCTTTTGTACGTCCGCGTCGATGGCGGCGACCGGCCGGGCCTTCACCCGGAGGGCGGGGTGCGGGTAGTTCACGATCTTCATGGGTGCGGAACGCTCGGTGGCGGCGGGCGCGGGGCGAACGATAAGGAATTATAGCAGATCGGGCCGGCGCCGCCGCGGGTGCGTGCTGCACACATTTCCAGGAATATTTCCCCGGTGCCCGCGTCGTGCCTTATGGCCCGCGCGCGAACGTTCGCGCCGCGGGCGTGTCCCAAGAAGGGGACACGTTCAACGACTCGTTTCGGGCGAATCAGAGGAAGCAACCCGTGCAAGATACGGCGTTCGGTCTGCTCGCGGGCGGCGCGGCTCTCGGCCTCGTCGCGAGCATGTGGGGCAAGCTCAAAGGGTTCGCGTGGCGGCTGGCCGGCATGTTCGTCCAGCGCGTCGAGATTCCCACCGAACCGGGGCACGAGGCGCTCGTCGCGCACCTCATCGCGCACTTCAAGCGGTCCCGCAACTACGACAAGATGTACGGCGCCTCTTGGGAATACCAGCGCGACGGGCGCTACGGCCTCATCCCCTACGAGGTGTTCGGCAACCGCATGCTCATCCTGTGGAGCGGGTGGTTCCCGTTCCTGTTCACGAACCAGGTGGAGAGCAAGGCCGCGAGCGGGAAGGGGACCGGCGATTCGTCCGGCTCCGGTATGAAGGTCCACTCCACACTCATCTTCGTCCGCGGCACGCTGAACGTCGAACAGCTTCTGCGCGACGCGTGCGCGGCGCGGAACAACATCTCGTGGGCGGTCGAGGACGAGCAGACCGTGACCAAGAACCGGTTCTGCATCCACCACGTCCCGCCCCGCGGCAGCAACGACGGCGACGGGAACGGCGGCAGCGACGGCCTCGCGTGGTACCAGCAGGGCAACTACCGGCTCCTCGCGCACACGCCCGAACAGCTCGGCAAGGCCCGCACCAACAGCGGCAGCGCGCTCGACAACCTGATCTTCCCGCAGCGCGTTAAGGACCTCATCCGGGAGATCGAGTTGTGGCGGAAGTCGAAGGAGTGGTATCTGGAGAAGGGCATCCCGTGGAAGCGCGGGTGGCTGCTCTACGGCCCGCCCGGCACCGGGAAGACGGCGCTCGCCCGCGCGTTCGCCGAAGACCTGAACATGCCCATTTACGTCTACAACCTCGCCGAAATGAGCAACCACGACTTGATTAAGGCGTGGACCGAGATGCAGACGAACACGCCGTGCATCGCGCTCATCGAGGACATCGACAACGTGTTCCACGGGCGCGAGAACGTGGTCCGCCGGCCGAGCATGTTCACCATGATGGTGCCGGAGAAGAAGGACGGCGACGGCGACAAGGGGCGCGGCCCGCGCGGCCCGCCGCTCACCTTCGACTGCCTGCTGAACTGCCTCGACGGCGTCGAGCGGGCCGACGGCATCTTCACCGTCGTCACCACGAACGACCTGACCAAGATCGACCCGGCGCTGGGGCTGCCGCGTCAACTGCCCGACGGGTCCACGGAGTTCATCAGCACGCGGCCGGGGCGCATCGACAAGGCGGTCGAACTGACCTACATGGAGGCGCCCGACAAGAGGCGGATGGCGGGCAAGATCCTGGGCGCGTACGAGACGGCGCACCTGGAGATGCTCGACTTCGTCGAGCGGTTCCCGGACCTGTCGGAGACGCCGGCGCAGTTCCAGGAGCGGTGCGCCCAAGTCGCGCTGAGGTGCTTCTGGCGCGAACTCGGTCACGACCCGGACGCGCGGCCGGTGGAACCGGCGCGCGCGACCTCCCGCGGGCCGTTCTCCGACCTCGTCGCGCGCCTCATGCACCAGGGCGCGAACGACCAGAACTGACCTCGCGAGCGGTGGCTTTTTCTTGCCCTCTCCCCTTGCGGGAGAG
>JAYUBA010000607.1:0-6078 GCA_043741075.1 Frigoriglobus sp. | reverse complement strand
GGGTACATGGCCCCGGAGCAGGCGCAGGACGCGCACCTCGTGGACGGACGGGCCGACCTGTTCAGCCTCGGGGCGACGATGTACTGGGCGCTCACCGGGCGCGAGCCGTACCCCGAAACCGGGCACCTGCTCCGCGACCTCAACGCCCGGTTGAACGCGCCCGCCCTGGACCCGCGGCGGGCGCGCCCGGAACTGCCGGAGGAACTGGCGGCGGTGGTCGTGAAGCTCACCGACCGCGACCCGGAGGGCCGCTACCAGTCCGCCCGCGCGGTGGCCGCCACGCTGGCCGGGTTCGGGCGCTGGGTCTCGCTGCGGAACGCGGACGCCCGGTCGGCCGCGCCGCGGGTGCTCGTGGTCGAGGACGACCCGCGCCTGCGGCGTCTCATGGTCGGGCTGCTCCGCGACTGCACGTGCGTGGAGGCCGGCGACGGCAAGGCCGCGTGGGCGGAACTCGAGAAGGCCCCCTTCGACCTGCTCGTGCTCGACGTGAACCTGCCGGAGATGAGCGGGCCGGAGCTGCTCGCGCGGGTGCGGGCCGACGAGGCGATGAGCGCGCGGACCCGCACCCTGATGGTGTCGGGCGACATGCCGTCCGAGTCGCTCGGCGGGTACCTGATGACCGGGGCCGACGACTGCCTGGAGAAGCCGTTCCTGCCGCCCGCGTTCCAGGCGCGGGCGCGGGCGCTGCTGGGCCGCTCCGGCGCCGCCCTCCCCGGTTCGCGGGGCGCCGCACCGGTGGCACCGGTCGCGGACTCCCGACCGCCAGAAGGCGCGGCGAGCAAGGTGGGGCCGACCGAGCCGCTCGCGTTCGGCATCACGCGACTACTGGAGGAGATCGGGGTGATCCTCCGCGGCTACCACGACCGGTGCGGGCGGTACGTCCGCGCGCTGGCCGCCGCCGCCCCGGACCGGGGCGAGTACGCCCGGCTGCGGAACCCGGCGTACCTCGAGATGCTGGTCCGCGCCGCGCCCGTCCACGACGCCGGGATGCTGATCCTGCCGAACTCGATCCTGATGAAGCCGGCCGCGCTCGACCGCGAGGAACTGGCGATCGTACAGCAGCACACGGTGATCGGGGCGCAGGTGATGAACGACGCGGCCAACCGGTGGCCGGGCGCGGTGCCGGAGTTGGGGCTGGCGGCGGAGATCGTCCGCAGCCACCACGAGCGGTGGGACGGCTCCGGTTACCCGGACGGGCTGGTCGGCGACCGCATCCCGCTGGCCGCCCGCGTGGTGGCGCTCACGTCCGTGTACGAAACGTTACGGACCAAGCGCCCGCACCGACCGGCGCTCAGCCACAACCAGGTGGTGCGCCTGCTGACGACCGACTCGCCGGGCGAGTTCGACCCGACCCTGACCGCCGCATTCGCGTCCGCGGTCCGCAAGTTCGACGAGATCTTTCAGTCCGGCAAGCGGTGAACCGGAGTCGGGTTGGTGAGTGACCGTCGCAAGTGCGGGTGTGTCCGACACGTCACGAAATCAGGGCGGTCGTGGCCTGAAGCGTCTCGTTCTCCACTTGCAGCGCCCGCGTGTTGAACTGGAACGCGCGCTGGGCGACGATCAGGTTGGCGAGTTCCGACGTGAGATCGACGTTCGACTGCTCCAGAGAGCCCTGGACGATGGCACCGGTCCCGTTCGCGCCGGGCGCGCCGGTCGTCGCCGCGCCGGACGCCGGGTCGGCCGCGAACGTCGTACTCCCGATCCGCGTCAGCCCGGCGGGGTTCTGGAACCGCGTCAGGGTGAGGTTACCGATCGGCTGCGTGCCCGCTGGGGTGGTCGCGGTCACCGTGCCGTCGCTCGACACGGACACCGAAGACGTGTTCGCCGGGATGGTGATCCCGCCCGCCAGTTGGAACCCGTCGGACGTGACGAGCTTCCCGCTCGCATCGACGTTGAAGTTTCCCGCCCGCGTGTAGCCGGTCGAGCCGTCCGGGCGGGTGACCTCGAAGAACCCCTGCCCGTCGATGGCGAAGTCGAGCTGCCGGCCGGTTTGCTCCAGTCCGCCCTGCGTGAACAGCCCGGTCACGGAATCGACGATCGCCCCGGAACCGACCTGCGTGCCGCCGGGGGCCGTCGTGCCCTGGGTGGCGGTCGCACCGGGCTTCGTCCCGATGGAGAGGAGGTCCTGGAACGTCACTTGTCCCGTTTTGAAACCGGGGGTGCTGGCGTTCGCGACGTTGTTGCTGACCGCGTCCAGAAAGGTGGACGCGGCCTGGAGTCCGGTACTTGTGGCCAGAAGAGCGCCGACGAGCATGGCGGGTCCGTCGTGTGGGTGGGCGTCGTGGTGCGGTCGCTGTCTGCATTGTCGGCCCGACGGGTAGGACGCCGCAAGCCCGAACGACGACTTTCACCGCAGTTCGCGCCCCGCAAGCGAACGACCACTATCACCGGCGCCACCACGCGCCCCGCTCTTCTGTCCTGCGGCGGTAGCTGACGAGCGGCCCGGTCGTCGCCTCGAACGCGGTCGGGCGGACGCTCTCCGCGTACTCGACCCGCGTCCCCTTCCGCACGACCGGCGGCGTGCCGAGGCACACCCGCAGGTGGTCGGCGTCGGGCAGTTCGTAGATGCCGCGGACCGTGAGTCGCTTGCCGTTCGCGTCGGTGAAGATCAGGTCGATTTCCTTCGGCACCTGAGTCGGGTCGAGCGCGTACTCGAAGTCCTCGAACGCGTCGCCCTGGAACTGCTCCGCCCACGTCCCTTCGGTGATGACCGCCCGCTTGCGGCGCTGGCTGCGGTCCTCGGTCGCCCCCGGCGATTGGAAATCGACCACGACCCAGTCGCCGACGATCCGCTGGGCGTCCGCGGGTGTGGGCTTGGCGGCGCAACCGCACAGCAGCACGAACGCGAGTACCGGTAGGGGCTTCATACCGCCCATCATAGCCGCCCTCGCCGACGATCTGGAGGTCGGTCTGCGGACCATCAGCCGAGTCCGCCAGCGGTTCGTCGAGCGCGGGTCCGAGGACTGCGTGCGGCGCAAGTCCCAGACAAGCCGAGCCGGGAGCGGTCCCTCGACGGCACCGCCGATAGTGGGTCAGTTGCCTCGCCTGTGGCCATAATTGCCGCTCCGGTTAGCTTGGGTGTAGCCCGCTCTACCGGGAGTTGCCGCGTCCCGCCGCCGGAGGGATCCGCTCCGTTCGCCGACCGACGAGCGAGCGTCGGGAGCCGACTCGCCTGAGCCGCTCCCGCGCCGCCCCGGCGGTGCGCGTCGCCTGGGCCGTCATGCTCCTCGCCGTCGCTGACGGTTCCGACTCCCAAGAGGCGGCCCGGCCGCCGGCCGCACGAGCGGCGACGCGGTGTCCCATCTGGTCGCCCGGTTCAACCGCGAGGGCCTGGCGGCACCCGACTCGCGGCGGGGCCACAAACCGACCTACGACGCGTCCGCCCAGGCTCGCATCCTGCGGGAGGCCGCCCGCACCCCGACCCCGGACGCCGCCGGCACGGCCACCTGGTCCCTGGCGACCCGCTACCGTGGTTCTTCGAGGCGGCTCCCGTTTGCACATGGGATGAGGCCGAGGGTGCGGCACTTGTCGCGGCCGGCTTTCACAGCAGCGAGCCACCGCCGGAGGATCGGGCGGCGCTGGAAAATATCTTCGCCCGCCTGCGTGAGCGCGCCCGCGCCTCGCCGAACACGCCGGTTCCCGCATTCCGGCACCCGGCACCAAAGTGAAGCCGGCTGTGTGTACCCTGAATACCGGAACCCGCCTCTTAGCGCGCGCACGTACCCTGAAGTGAGGCCCGAACGCGATAACGAACCGACACGGTATTCGCTGTAAACGCTCCAGGATATCTGAGCCGATTACTCCAAAGGAAGGTATCTCCTCCGACAGAACTGACGCTATCAACGCTCCCACTCCAACCAACCGGACCGGGACAGCACCGGCGGCGGCACGCTGAACGAGCGGCTGTGGGTGCAGCAGGACGCCAACTGGAACGTCACCGCGCTGGTGGACGGCACCGGTGCCGTGGTCGAGCGCTACGCCTACGACCCCTATGGGGTGCAGACGGTTTACAACGTGAGCTGGTCGAGTATCGGCAGCAGCGCGTACTCCTGGTCGTCCGGCTTCCAGGGGTTCTTCTTCGACAGCATCGCGGGCATGAACGAAGCGGACTGGCGGTGGTACAGCCCGACGCTCCAGCGGTGGGTGACGATGGACCCGGACCGGTATCCGGCAGGCGATGTGAATCTGTACCGGTTCGTCGGAAACAACCCGACGTACGGGACTGACCCCACGGGTCTCTGGAGATTCGGTGCGGAGGTCGATATCGATCTCCTCAGATTTGCTTCTCACATTCCGGCTGTGCAACGGGTTCTCCCGCGCATGCCCCGTCTGGGGGGGCCGGGTGCTGGGCCACCAACAATCCTCCTCAATCTCAAGTTCGGCTACGGCTCTGACGGTGTCCATGTTGGAGGCGGTCTTGGTGTCGGGCAGTTGCACGGATTGTCGCAACCTTCTGGTATATCCGGTGCAATATCATATTAAAACGCACATTATCCGAAGGGCATCTATGGAGTGGCTGGCGGTTACGCATTCATCGGGGCAGGGGGAGGAGGTGCGGATGTGCGCATTCCGCTATTCGGTGGTGGCCCTGGGTTGAATCAACCTGTTCTTTCCGTGACTTTCTCACGATCAGGCGGCGAGGTCCAGCAGACGTTCCGCGACGGCCCGGATTTCCGGACCGGTCAGCCCCGGACGTAGAACCGCGTGGATTTCCGCGGCCAGCACTTCCCGCCGCCACGCCCGCCGCTTGTCCGCGTGACTCGGCCGCCTCGCCCCGTCGTCCCACGGGGGCGCACTCCGGTGCCCGACCAAGTCCGTCGCGGCCCGGTTCCACGCCCACGCCCCGGTCATGGTGAACGTCCACGCGCAGGCGTGGAACGCACCCACGCTCGCCCGCACCCGGCGGACCTGTTGTTGGCCCGCCCCGACGACGCCCTTCCGGTCGCGGGACGTGACCTCCCGCGCGAAGCGGTCGGCGACCGCGACGAGGATGTCGGCCGCACGCACCGCCGGGTCGGTGCCGAAGAACGCGACCCACCCGCTCGGCTCGTCCACCAGGACCACCCGGATCGGGCCCCCGGCCGGCCGCCACGTCGCCACGAACGTCGTGTACCGCTTGGCCGTGGCCTTCCCGTACCGGGTGAACGTCCCGGTCGTCCAACCGCGGCGCTGCCCGCCCCGCTTCGCCAGGTCGATCCGCTGCTCGCCGTAGATCCGGGGCCGCCCCGGCGTCCCCGACCGACCCGTCGGGACGGTTCGCCGGTTCGCGTCCTTCCGCAGGCGGCGGACCACGGTCACGGCGAGCGTCCGCATCGGCTTGAGGAACGGGGCCGTGGCGTACGCCCCGTCGGCCACCACCCACACCGGCTTGCCGAGCACCCCCGGCCAGCACCGCGCCCACCGCATCACCTCGACGGCCAACTCGAACTTGGTCCGGAACGCCGGCCGGTCCGCCGGAGCGATGCCCGCGAGGTTCTTCTGGCGGACGTACCGCCGGGCCAGCAGCGGGCGGGCGACGACGCCCCACGCCGGGTGGGCGGCGAGGGGCCCGAGGACGACCCACACGTGACCGTACACGAACGGCCCGCCGGCCGGCCCCGGCGTCGGGTCGTGGTGCACCCCGGCACCCCGCACGTGCCGCCCGGACCGCTCGGTCGGGGTGCCATCCCGGGCGAACGTCCGGCGGTTCGCGCCCGCGACCAGCGGCTTCACCACCTCGTGGGCGAGGTGGGCGGCGATCAGGTCCGTTCGCGTCCCGACCGCCGCGACCGTGGTGTAGCACGGGCGGAACTCGCCCGAGAGTCCGGCCGCACGGATCCAACTCGTGACGGTCCGTCGCCCGCGGGCCGGGACGGCACCGACGAAGAGCCACGCCAGGCGCGGAGCCGACCGCGGGTCGAGGGCGGACGCGAGGCGGGAAAACCAGTGGCACGACGGGGGCACCGGGTGCGATGATGGCATGGCCGGTTCCGTCCGGGGTCGTTGGTCGTGTGGTAACGCCATCGTCCCGGATGGGCCGGCTCTCGTCTACCTCCGGCGAAGCACCCGCTCAAATACAGGAAGTCGCGGAAACTACAG
>JAYUBA010000606.1:0-1785 GCA_043741075.1 Frigoriglobus sp. | reverse complement strand
CCGAAGTTCAGCGGGCAGTTCCTGGCTCGATGGGCCATGCGAAGGGTTGTACCAGCTCACCAACAGGGTGTAGATACCAATGCTGAAGGGAGGGGGTGGGGGTGGGTCTCTTCGCCTCAATTCGCGCCCCCGCCACGGCCGATACAACCCGAACAGTCGGACTCCGTCTCGTTCGGGGGTGGGCACATGCGCAGACGACTCGCGGCCGTGGGACTGGGCGCGCTTCTCGGGACCAACGGCGTCGGCGCGCAACCGCCGCCGTTCCCCACGCAGCCGCCGCGGTTCCCGGCACCGGCGTTCCCAATGACGCCGCCGCTGTCCGGCTTGCCGGGCGGGTTGCCCGGTTCGCTCGCGCCCGCCCAGCCGCCGCAAACGCTGCCGCCCGCGCTCCTCGCCCCGCCGAAGCTTCCCGGCGCGAACCCCACCGGTTCGCCCGCCGCGGAGGTGCCGCTGCCGCAGGCCGAACAGAAGGCACCCGTCAGCGCGATGGACGTGTCGGTGAAGCGCGTCGTCGGCGGGTGGCAGGTGTGGGCCGGGCAGCGGGTGCTGCGCGACCTCGGCGACAACGAAACCAACGCCCGCGACTTCGTCCGCGTGTTCCGCGACCTGCGGCCCACCGAGTGGGTCACCATCGGCGGGGCCAAGCCGGTCGTCGAGTACGGGCTGACCAACGGCCGCCCGGCGGTGGCCGGCGCGGCCGTGGACCCGAAGGGCGACCCGAACGCGGGTGCGCGCCCCGGCGCGGCCTCGCAACTGCCCGTCGTACAGGCCGGGTTCAACGGCCCCGCGGTCACCGGTGCCGGGGCGAAATTCGTCCAGCAGATCGACCTCCGCTCCGCCCGCGTCGAACCGCTCCGCGGCGTGTGGTGCGTCCGCGACGACGAGACCATCCTGTTCAACTTCGGCACGGACAAGGCGAGCGCCGAGCAGACCATCGCGGTCATCCGCAAGTACGGGTTCAACCGCGTCGGCGTGGTCGGCGCGGCCGCGCAGCCGGTGATGAGCTACCTGTTCGTGTCGCTCGACCCGGACCGGCCGAAGCTCGGCGGCGGGCAACTGCTGCTGAACGCGCAGATCGACGCGCTGACGCGGACCGGCATCCCGATACCGGGCGTGGGGTACGCCGGCGAGATGGTCAAGATCGACGCCAAGAAGGTGGAGGCGCGGAAGGACGGGGCCGAGTGGGTGGTGGCGGCCGGGCCGGAGGTGCTGGGCCGGTTCGGGCCGACCGAGTGGGCCGCGCGCGAGGCCGCCCGCACCGTGCAGGACGCGAAGTTCACCGAGTTCTGCAAGCTCGGCGGAGCGTCCGGCATGACCTTCTTCCTGCGCGACGGCAAGGCCCCGGTGCGGGCGCCGCTCAGCGCCCAGGGCCGCACCTTCGACCCGGCCGCGCTCAAGGTGCAGCAGGTCAACGACAAGTGGGCGGTGACCGAGAACAACAAGCACCTGTTCGACGTGAGCGGCCCGCAGGAGGGCGAGGTGGTGATCCGCGTGCTGAAGAGCTACGGGTTCGACCAGCTCGCGCACCTGACCGCCGGCGGGCCGAAGGGCGGCGTCACGTTCCTGGTGAAGAACCGCTAACGCCGGTCGGTGACGCTCATCGGGCCGCGACCGGAAGGGGGCGGCCCAAGATGGCCCAAGGCGGCCACGTAGCCATCCCGGACCAAACCCTTGAAATCCTGTCGTTTCGCGCCCAAGGCGGCCAAGATGGCCAAGGCGGCCACTCACACACACGCCGCCGCCGGTCTCGGACCGACCGGGCTTCGTATCACCGCCGTTCGCCTA
>JAYUBA010000605.1:0-1787 GCA_043741075.1 Frigoriglobus sp. | reverse complement strand
TTCGGGCAACTATTCGACAAACTGAAGGCCGCAGACGCCGATACGCTGGCGAAGCTCTTGGAACAGGCTGAAAACCGTCTGGGGTTGGCACGGGGCCGGACGCGGGAAATCGCCAAAGACTTTGTTCCACTCGCCCAGAAGTTCAACCTCAACGACCCCGACCCCGCGAAGGCGTACTCCGCACTACTCGATCGCGCCAACGCCGATGCGAATGTGATGGCAGAGCTTGCCGCGTTCGTGGAAGTGCGTGACGAGAAGTTGAAGGCCGAACTTGCTGAACTGGAGCAACAACACCGCACCGTAACGACCCGATGGGCGTTGGCTTCACCCGAACAAGCACCGACATTGAAGGGCATCTGTGACGACCTAGAAACCCGCATGACCCGCGTTCGTGAGTCCGTTTTCGAGCGGTTCCTCACGGATTCGCGCAACCGGCTGTCTGAGTTCACCGCCTTGAATGCTCAAGTTGAAGAGCTTGTTACCACCCTGCGCGATGGGGACGGCACCGCCAAAGCCGAAGTTCTTCGGGGATTCCTCGACCATTTCAAAGTCTGCTTCAAACCAAAGACAACGCTTAAAGCTAAGTCCCGCATCGACTTCTGCGAATTCAAGTATTGCGACAGTTCTGAAGGCAGTGCCACGGCGTACACAGACCCCAGAACCGCCCGTCCGGTTCCAGCAGGTTCATCAGGTGGTTGGTGAAGTAGTCGGCGACGCGGTCGCGGTCGGCGCGGCTGTGCAGCGCGCGGACGTCCACCACGTCGTCGCACACGAGCAGGTCGGCCCGCGTGCCGGTGCGGCCCGCGCCGACGCCGAACGCGGCGACGCTCGGCCCGATGGTCTGCGCCGCGCGCGCCACGGTGAACGCGTCCGCGGCCCACGGCGCGCCGGCGCGCAGGTCGGGGAACGCCTTTCGCAACTCCGGGTTCAGTGCGATGCTGTCGCGGAGGAAGCGGCTCCGCTCGGCCGCGACGGCCCCGGTGGCGCACACGATCTTCACCCGCAGGCCGGGGTTCTTCCCCAGCTCCCACAGGATGCGGCAGCACACCTGGAAGCTCTTCCCGTGGTCGCGGGGCAGTTCGACGAGCGCCTTCCCGTGCGCGTCGAGAAACGCTTGGAGTTCGCAGTGAACGGCGGCCTGCTTCAGCGGCGCGCCCCGCGCGTCGGTGAAGCAGCGCTCGATGAACTCGCTCGCGCCGAACCGCGACATCATCAGTTGGAACGACGTGCCGGGCGCGGGGCCGGGCGGTGCCGCCCGCTGAACGGCGTGGCGCTTTCGGTACTCATGGTGCCCTCCGTGGGCGCGAAGCGGGCGACCGCCGCGCGGGAGAGTAAAGTGATGTGGGACGTGCGAAAAGGACCGGCGATTCAACTGTGTGCGAGTAGTGGGCAATTGTCAACTTAATCGGCGCGAAAAGCGCACGCGCCGCGAGGTACGAAATGGCGGTCACGATCGCGGCACACGCGGAGGGCGCGACGCTCGCGCTCCGCGTGCAACCGAAGGCGAAGCGGAACGCGGTACACGGCGAGCGGGCCGGCGCGCTGAAGGTGGCGGTCACCGCCCCGCCCGAGGACGGCCGCGCGAACGAGGCGGTGCTCGCGCTTCTGCGCGAGGTGTTCGACCTTCAGCGGTCGCAGGTGGTGCTGCTGAGCGGGCTGACGAACCGTAACAAGGTGGTGCTGGTTCGCGGGGTCACGCCTGCGCAGTTGGCGGCGCTGATTGAAGGGATCGAGAAGGCGTAGGCAACAACCGAGCTGAGTGGTTACCGTTCGCTTGCTTTGGTTTT
>JAYUBA010000604.1:0-6089 GCA_043741075.1 Frigoriglobus sp. | reverse complement strand
GAGGAGATCCCGACAACCGGGACACGCGGGCTCGTCCATGCCGCCATCGTAGTGACTGAGGCGTCATGCAGACCGGACGAGGGGCTAATCAAGTACCGAACTCCGACGTGTACCCCGCCGCCTTCGTGCGGTCGCCGGGGTCCTTGTCGTCCAGCTTGTGGTCGAGTTTGCCCTGCGCCGCCATGTTCTCCGCGTGCTTGCGGGCCGACTCCATCAACTGCGGGTTCATCTTCAGCAACTTCAAGTCCTTTTCGGCTTTCTTCCGCTCCGCGTTCGTCAACTCGATGACCGCCTCCTCGTCGGCGGTCAGTTTTAGTTCCGCCTTCGTGTCGTCTTTCTTTTCGTCGGCCCATGTGAACGGGGCCAGCGCGAACGCGAACAGCACAATGGACCAACGGGTCATAATCGCACTCCTGGAGGGAAGGGTGGGTGTCATTGTGTCCCGAAGCGGGGTCGGACACAACAGGGCACAAATCCGTCCGCGGGCGGCGTTCGTCGGGAGAGAGCGGAAGCGGCCGGGGCAGGGATGTGCCGGCGGCACGAATCCTGCCACACGTTTGCACAGTGCAACGCCATCCCCCAGTTCCGCGGCTTGTGCGAATTGACACAAGGGGGGAAACTGGGCTATAGTGAGGTGACAACTCCGTTCGCGATTCTTGCTCGCGGGCCGGATGCCCGCCGTCGTCCCGGCAGGAATAGCCGCTGACTCCCGACGCGGGAGCCGTTCGCCGCCCCATCTCTTCATGGGCGGAACAACTGGAATCTTGCGGGCCGACGCCCGCGGCCGAGTGCGAGCCGAAATGCTTACGCCGCCCGACCCGACCGGACGCCCGTCCTCGGCGAAAACCGCCGCGCCGGCCCCGCCGTCGGAACCGCCGGGCGATTTGCCGCTCCCGCCCACCGGCGGGTCTACCGGGTCGCACACACCCAACCACCCGCTCTCCGACCTCATCCGCAAGGGCGGCTCGTCGCACAAGCCGTCGGCCGAGTCCGACATCGCGCAGTTCCTCGCGCACCCGCAGGGCGGGGCCGCCAACAGCGACGACGCGCCCACCGTCATCACCCAGAACAAGCCGGGCGGCACCCCACAACCGCCGGCCCGCCCGCTGACGGTGTCGGGCGAACCGCCGTCGATTGCCGGCCGCCGGTTGGGGCACTACGAACTCATCGAGGCCATCGGTGCCGGCGGCATGGCCGCGGTGCTGAAGGCCCGCGACACCGAACTCGGCCGCGTCGTCGCGCTGAAGATCCTCCCGCCCGAAGCCGCACGCGACCCGGAGAGCGTGAGCCGCTTCAAGCAGGAGGGCCGCGCCGCCGCCAAGCTCGACCACGACAACGTCGCCCGCGTCTACTTCTGCGGCGAAGACCAGGGGCTGCACTTCATCGCCTTCGAGTTCGTCGAAGGGGACAACCTGCGGGTGCTGATCGACCGGCGCGGGCCGCTGACCGCGGTCGAGTGCGTGCCGTACATGATGCAGGTGGCCGCCGGGCTGAACCACGCCGCCGAGCGCGGCGTCGTCCACCGCGACATCAAGCCGAGTAACATCCTCATCACCCCAGACGGCCGCGCGAAGATCGTGGACATGGGGTTGGCCCGCTACCTCGATTCCGAAGCCGTGAACGGCGGGGTCACGCAGTCCGGGGTCACGCTCGGCACGTTCGACTACATCTCGCCGGAGCAGGCGCTCGACCCGCGCCGGGCCGACGTCCGCTCGGACATCTACTCGCTCGGCTGCACCTTCTACCACGCCCTCACCGGCCGCCCCCCGGTGCCCGAAGGGACCGCGGCCCGCAAGCTCCGCGCGCACCAGACCGAGATGCCGCTCGACCCGCGCGAGCTGAACCCGGCCATCCCCGACGAACTGGCCGCGATCCTCGCCCGCATGATGGCGAAGGACGCCGCCGTCCGCTACCAGACGCCGACCGAACTGATCGCGCACCTGAAGGGGCTGGCCGAGCGGTTGCACCTCGGCGCCGACCCGCTCGCGAACGACAGCGCCGCCAAGTCCGTGCCCGCCGAACTGCGGCTCCTGCCCGAAGCGCCACGGGTGCGCGCGTGGTGGGTGCTGGCGGGTGCGGCGGTCGCGCTGGCGGCGGTCGCGTTCGTGGTGGCGACGAGCAACCCCGCCCCCGCGCCGGACGGTCCCAATCAGGTGAAGGCGAAGGCACCCGACGCGCCCTTCGAGAAGGACAAGGGCGCGCTTCCGCCGCACCCGCCGGCCGCGACCGGCCCGGTCGCCACGGTCGCAGAACTGGTCGCGCGGCTCGAGAACTCGACCGCCGCCGGGAAGGTGCGGGTGCAACTCGCGGCCGGCACGTTCGACCTCTCGAAGCACGACCGCCCGGTCGCGTTCAAGGGGGAAGAACTGGAGTTGGTCGGCGCGCCGATCGGCGCGAGCGGCGGCGCGACGAAGGTGATCCTCTCCGCCGGCCCGACCCGCGGCGCGCCCGGATCGCTCACGGTGACCGCCGACACCGTCACCGTGCGGAACGTCTGGTTCGACCTGAAACTCGACCCGGTCGTGACCGCGGACCTGGGGCCGACGCAGTTATTCGGGCTTCAACTCGACGAGGCGAAGCAGGTGACCCTCGAGGACTGCGTGTTCGCCGGGTCGGACCAGAAGCTGGAGGGCCACCGGGCGCGGTCGGTCGAGGTGACGCGGAACCCGGACGGTCAGCCGACCAAGATCGACGCCCTGCGGTGCCTGTTCGCGCCGGGCGCGGTGGGCCTGGCGGTGCCGGCCGGCGCGCACGTCACCGTCACCGACAGCGGGTTCGCCCCGCACGCGGCCGGCGTGCGGATCGAGGCCCCCGCGCCGGGCGGGAGCGCCGTGCCGCCGACGGCCGACGTGCGGTTCGAGCACTCCTCGTTCATGCTCGACCCCGGCGCGTGCGCGGTCGAAACCGGCGCGCCGGCGGGCGTGACGGTCACCGCGGCCGACTGCGTGTTCGCCCCGGTCGGCGGCCCGCCCGTCCGTCCGGCCTTCTCCACCACGTCGGAAGCTCTCAGTCGCGGGGTGGTGGTCCGCGTGCGCGGCGACACGGCCGACGGCGCGCAGGTCCGATCGCGGGACGGCCGCACCAGCGCCTACTACCGCGTCGATCCGCTCGGCACGCTCCAGCAGACGCTCGCGCCCGCGGCCGATGACAAGGGCCGCGCGGAACTGAAGCAGATGCCGTGGGCGGGAAAGTACCCGTTGGAGGCGGTCGCGTCGGACAGCCCGTGGAAGGCGTTCCGGCTGAAGGTGGTCGGACCGGAGGCGGACGCGGCACTGTTCACCAACGACAGCAAGAAGCCGGTGCCGCTCGGGGCCGCGTTTCACAACCCGGCCGACAACGTGCGCCGCGCGTACGCGGACATCGCGTGGGCGCCGCCACGGCCGAAGACCGCGGCCGAGGCGCGGCAGAAGGTGTGGTTCCCGAACGCGCCGGTCGAAGAGCCGCAGCCGCCGGGCGTCTACCGCAGCCTGTCCGCACTACTCGATGTCGTGCGGCCGGGCGAGGTGATCCTCATCCGCCACACGGGCGAGTGGAAGTGCGACACGATCGAACTGAAGCCCCGGACCAAGCCGGGCGACGGCGAGTTCCGGGTCACGTTCCGCCCCGAGGAGGGTTCCGCCCCGGTGCTCACCATCAACGACGACGCCCAGCGCGACCAGACGCTCTTCAAGCTGCTCGGCGGCGAGGTCACGTTCGAGGACATCCACTTCCGGCTGCGGCCGGACCAGCCGAAGGAGCGCCAGACGGTCGCCGCGGTCGCGCTCCTCGGCGGCAAGAGTTGCACCTTCACCAACTGCGTCTTCACCCTGGCCGAAGAGGACGAGTCGAAGGTGGCCGCCGTTCACCTGCCGGACATCGAGAAGGTGATGGTGATGAAGCCCGAAACGCGGCTGGCACCGAAGGTCACTTTCAGCAACTGTCTGATCCGCGGGCGCGGGCGCGGGGTGTGGGTCGGGGCCAGCCGGCCCGTCAACCTGGTGGTGTCCAACACGCTCACCGCGCTCAACGGCCCGGTGTTCTTCGCCGAGGCCGGTGGCGAGGCGGTCGGCGCCGGGCCGAGCAAGGCGCAGTTCACCCGCGTCACGGTGCTGGCCGGCGGGCCGGTGGTCGAGATGCGCGGCAAGACCGCCGACGCGAAGGCCGCCGGGCTGGTGAAACTGGAGGTCGAGGCGGACCGGTGCCTGTTCGTCGCGGTGCGGGACGCGGGCCGCCCGCTCGTGGAACTCGACGGCGTCGATCCGACCGAGTGGAAGACGGTCCTCAACTGGCAGGTGAAGGAGGGGAACCGGTACGCGAACTTCGACGCGTCCGCGGTCCTGGCGGTGGTCCGGCCGGGCGGCGACGGCGCGCCGAAGGAGTGGACCCGCGACGATTGGATCGGCAACGTCGGCGAACCGCTCGCGGCCGACAAGCGGTTCGGGTCGGTGACGTTCGCCGCGCCCGCGCCGACCCTGAAGGAACTCGCCGCCGTGAAGCCGGCCGACGTGGCCGCGAAGACGGTCGATTTCCCCGACCTGATGGACCCGAAGGCGCTCGACGCGGGCGTCGAGCCGAACGAGTGGAAGAAGAAGCCGCTGCCGGCGGACGAGCCGAAGCCGGAGTAGCGCCCGCCCGCGCCGCCGGCTCGCGGCTACCGGCTCGTACTCACTTCTTCTTCGCGCCCTTCTTGGCGGCCGGTTTCTTCACCTCCGCGGCGGGCTTGGGGGGCACCTTCGCCGCCGGTTTCTTCTCGGTCGCGGGCTTCGCGCCGAAGATCGCGTCGTACCCGTTGCCGAACTTGCCGTCCTCGGCCATGCCGATTCGAACGATGCTCATGGCTGTCTCCGCGTGGTGTGGGTGGGTGTGAGCCTGCGTGAGTTAGTCTAATTCACGCGCGGCGAGTTGTCACGTCGCCCGCGCCGCAACCGGCCTTACTTTCCGCAGGCGAACCGGAACAGGATCTCCGCGGCCGGTTCCAACTGCGACAGGTCGATCCACTCGTCCTTCGTGTGCGCCTGTGCGATGTCCCCCGGTCCGAACACGATCACCGGGACGCCCGCGGCGGCGACCGTCGCGGCGTCCGTTCCGAACGGCACCGGGTGAACGGTGTGCGCGCCGGCCACCGCGTCGATCACCGCCCCGAACCGCTCGACCAGTTCGACCGAGAGCTCCGGACCGAGCGGCAGACACCCCGCCGACCCGCGGGCGAGCGTGAAGGGGAAGTCCACGTCCGGCCGCGCGCGGAGGGACGCGTCGAGGTCGGCGGTGGCGGTGTCGTAGGTCTCACCGGGGACGAGCCGGCGGTCGATGTCGGCGCGGCAGAAGTCCGGCACGGTGTTCGGCGACACGCCGCCCGTGACGCGGCCGACCGAGATGGTGCGCGGGCCGAGCACCGGGTCCGGCGGAAGGCTCTGCAACTGCCGCGCGTACTCCTCGATCCCGCGCAGCAGCCGCGCCATGCGGTACACCGCGCTCACGCCCTGGTCCGGGCGCGACGAGTGGCACGCGCGGCCGGTCGTTTCGAGCGACCAGCGCGCGACGCCCTTGTGCGCGTTCACGATGTTCAGGAGCGTCGGCTCGGCGACGATGGCGTAGTCCGCGCGGAGGCCGGATTGCATGAGCGCCTGGATGCCGGTGCCGCCGTGCTCCTCGTCCACGGTGAACGCGACCGTCACCTGCGCGGACCCGGCCGGCTTCTCCTTCACCAGCCGCGCGAACGCGGCGAGCATGACCGCGACGCCGGCCTTCACGTCGCACGCGCCGCGGCCGTACAGCTTGCCGCCCTCCACCGTCGCGCCGAACGGCGCGACGATCATGCCGTCCACGGGCACGGTGTCCTGGTGCGCCTCGAACAGCACGCCGAACGGCGCCGGGTGCGGCGGGGTGTAGGTGGCGATGAGGTTGTCGCGCCCGTCGGCGACGCGCTGGCGGCGGAACGCGCAGCCGATGTTGCGGAGTTCGTGTTCGAGGAATGCCGTCACGCGCGACTCGTACAGGATCGAGGGGTCGAGGTCGGCGCGCCCCATGGGGTTGACAGAAGGCTGTTGGACGAGTCTGGCGAGTAGTTGTGGCAGCATGGGGTTTACTATAGGCGCTGGGTGGGCTGTGGT
>JAYUBA010000603.1:0-6092 GCA_043741075.1 Frigoriglobus sp. | reverse complement strand
TGTAGTTGCGCGGCCACGGTGCTGGTGCGGTCCAGCATCCGGCGCGTCCGTGTCGCGTTCGGGTGTCGCGGCCGCGCAACTGAGCTTCTTCGTTCGGCGGCAGAAAAGCACTCGCCCGGCCCACGTCCCTGCGCAATGTCCCGGCGCAAGGTTTGACACGCGCCTCGCCGTCGGTTAGCCTAGCGGGCAAGCCCGCGCGGCTAAACGGTTCAGCCGCGTCGGTGATAGGTTGCGCCGGCGCAATCTAATAACAAGTTCGGCCACAGAAAGAGATGTCGAATATGCAGCGATTTCATCTCGCGTTTACCGCCGCTCTTGCAGTGGCCGTCGTCGCTCTGGGTATCCTGCACTGGCGGGTTGGAACCACCGAGGGCGCCCCCCCGGTTCACGCCGCAATGACGCTCACTCCCGAGGATGAAGCCGCAGTGCGCGGGCTGGTGTCCGAGTTCGCCAACACCTGGAACCGCCACGACATGAAGGCGATGCACGACTTGGACACCGAGGACGTGCATTGGATCAATGTTTCCGGGAACCATTGGCGGGGGAAGGCCACGGTCTACAAGGGCCACGACGCGATCCACCGAATCTTGGTCGCGAAGTCGCCGATGGCCGTGGAGAAGGTGGAAGTCCGGTCGATCGCCCCCGATGTGGCCGTCGCCGTGGCCACGATGAAGTTCGCCCCGGCGATGATCCCCGGTGAGACCTTCCCCGAGACGCGGACCCGCGGCTCGTTCGTCGGCGTGAAGAGGGACGGGGTTTGGAAGATCATCCACTTCCAGAACACAACCATCAATGAGGAGCACGAGAAAATCGACCCCGTAACGTGGGAGAATGGTTTGCCCCCGGCGCGTAAGTAAGCCACGGACGCAACGGCCGAACCAGCCGCTGCACCTGACCCGGCCCGCATGTCGGCTTTCCCAGAGTTGTAACTCACCGAGCGGGCCGGGCAGGTGAGCGTGGTCGTTAGCCGGCTTTGGCCGCGACGTGGATTTCGCGCCAGATTCTTCAATTCCTGGGAGCATGGTTCATGAAGCGCGGGACGTTTGTTCTGATCGTGTTTTGTGCGAACTTACTGGCGGCAGGAACCGCAAGAGGTCAATCTCTTTCCGAGCGCATTGAGCAAGAACTGCCATCGCTGGTGGACATCTACAAGGCCCTCCACGCCGCCCCGGAACTCTCGCATTACGAGAAGAATACGGCGGCGTTAGTGGCGAAAGAGCTGAAAGCCGCCGGCTGCGACGTATTCATTGGGATGGGCAAGTACACGAAAGCGGAGTGGAAAGGCCATGGCGTGGCGGGAGTTCTCAAGAACGGCGACGGGCCTGTCGTGCTCATTCGCGCCGAGTTGGACGCTTTGCCCATCACCGAGCAGACCGGGCTTCCTTACGCCAGCAAGGTCCAGGTGACGACTGATAGAGAAACAAAGACCGGAGTGATGCACGCCTGCGGGCACGATCTTCACGTGGCGGCCATGCTGGGGACCGCCCGGCTTCTCGCCGCCCAGAAGGACCGCTGGCGCGGCACGGTCGTCTTCGTTGGCCAGCCTGCCGAGGAGACGCTCGACGGCGTGAAGGCCATGCTGGCGGATGGACTGTTCAAGAAGGTGCCGCGTCCGAATTACTGTCTCGCGCTGCACTGTGTCGGCGACCTGGCTACCGGAGAAGTCGGGATCACTTCGGGGCCGGCGCTGGCGAGTGTGCAGGCCTTGGAAATCATCGTTCGCGGCAAAGGCGGCCACGCGTCGCGGCCCCATGAAGCGAAGGATCCCATCGTGGCCGCGGCGCAAATCATCCTCGCCTTGCAAACCATCGTGAGCCGAGAGACTTCCGCGGCCGAGCCCGTTGTCGTGACGGTCGGCGCCATTCAGGGCGGAACCACAGTCAACATCATACCTGAAGAGGTCAAACTCTTGGTCAGTGTGCGGGCGCTTGATGACAAGTCTCGCGACCGCGCTATTCAGGCCGTCGAGCGCATCGTCAAAGGCATCGCCCAAGCAGCCGGCATCCCTGACGACCTCGCCCCGATCGTACGTCGCAGTGAGACGGAAAAGGTGGGCGGTACGTACAACGACCCGGCGCTTAGCGAGCGCCTCTCGGCGATCTTTGCCCGCGAACTCGGAGCGGACAAGCTCGTCCGCATTAAGCCCCGGATGGCAGGCGATGACTTTGCGCATTTCGGAAACGTCGATGGGAAGGTCATTCCGAGCGTTCTTTTCATGCTGGGAACTGCGGACCCTCAGAAGACGGAGGAAAGCCGGCGGACTGGCATCCCGCTTGTCTCGGTCCACAATCCGCGATTCGCCCCGATTCCGAGCGTCACGCTGAGGACAGGCATGCGGACAATGACCGGCGCGGTCCTGGACTTGTTGAAGAACGATAAACCGGGCAAGTGAGAAACGCTCTGACAAGGTTCGCCGGCTAACAAGGCGCTGCAGCAGACGGCGGGGCATGAATCGTTTCTGGGACTTCCAGCTCTCCGGTGCCCCGCCGCTGCTGAGCTTGGTCGTTCGGCCGCAGAAGGCAGGAGGAATAGTGATGCCTACCATGCGATTTCTTTCTCTCGGCGTCGTCTGCCTGCTTCTGGCCACTGGCTGTAGCCGTGAGGCGTCCACCCTGACGCCTCAAGCCAACGCCGCACCGGATGACAAGCCCGCCGCAGGCCAGCCCGACAAAGCGAAAGGCCGGGTTATCAAACTCGACGCGAAGCCCGACGTTTTCACGTTCGACGCCGCGAAAACCGCCGTGATCGTCGTGGATATGCAGAACGACTTCGGCTCCAAGGGCGGTATGTTCGAGCGCGCCGGGATCGACATTTCCGGCATTCAGAAAGCCGTCGGGCCGACGGCCAAAGTCCTGGCCGCGGCCCGCAAGGCCGGCGTCAAGATCGTCTACCTCAAAATGGGGTTCCGGCCTGACCTGTCCGACATGGGAGCCACCGACTCCGTGAACCGGGTGCGGCACCTGGGTTTTCTCAAGGTCGGTGAAAAGGTTACGGCCCCCGATGGCAAGGAGAGCCGAATCTTGGTCCGCGACACGTGGAACACGGACATACTGCCCGAACTCAAGCCGGAGGCCGGCGACGATGTCGTGTACAAGACTCGGTTCAGCGGCTTCTACGAGACGGACCTGGACGCCCGCCTCAAGAAGTTGGGAGCCAAGTACCTGATCGTCACGGGCTGCACTACGAGTATCTGCGTGGACTCGACTGTCCGGGATGCCATGTTCCGTGACTACTTATGCGTAATGCTGGCGGACTGCATGAGTGAGCCGATCGGACAGGCGTTGCCGCGAAGCAATCACGACGCATCGCTCCTGACCTTTGAGTTTCTCGGCTGGGTTTCGGACTCCGACCGGTTGCTGAAGGCTCTCCAGCCGTAGCCACACCAAGAAAGCGCGGCCGAACCATCCGCTGCAGCAGACCGGGGCCGCATGTAGACTTTCTGGGGTTCATTGTCGTTCTAGCGGCCCTGGCTGCTGAGCTGGGTCGTTCGGCGGCAGGAGAGCGCTGATGCGTGGAGTCGTGTTCCGGATGTTGGCCGGCCTGCTCGCCGTGGCGTTCGCCGCACTCTTAACGCTCGGTGACACATCCAAGATGTCGCTGCGAGAGATGTTCGGCATCGGTGCCATCGGGGTGGGCTTCGGCCTGTACGCCATGCTCGGTTCGGACCTCGGCGAGCGACTCATGTGGGTGGTGTTCGGGGGAAGCGACCCTGGCAGCGGCCAGCCCCCGGCCGACAAGCACGCCGAACCAGGCGCTGCAGCAGACCGGGGCCGCATATAGCGGTTCCGGAGTTCGTTGTCGCTCGGCGGCCCCGGCTGCTGAACTGTGTCGTTAGGCCGCGCGAGTACCCGCAGGGGTCAGCGCGAGCCGTGCGAGGGACGTCCACCCCCCTTCCCAAGTGGTGGACACGGCCCGCGCCGACCCCCGAGGCGCGGCCGAGATGGTTCGCGGCATCCGGGGCTTCCGCCTTGCTGGAAGGTTACCGCGGCCACCCGCCGGCGGACATCGAGGCGCTCGAGGAGACGCTCCTGCGGGTGTCGCGCCTTGCGGAGGATGTGCCCGAGATCGGGGAGATCGAGCGGAACCCCGCTTCGCCTTACCCGGGCGAGGGGTGTCGGATCGCCGACGCCCGCATCCGGGTCCGACCCGTCCGGGCAGCTCGCTCCGGATGTGGTAGGATGACCGGAAATGTCCGGGGGTCCGCGATGCCGGCCGCTGAAGAACCCGAAGGCGAACTGCGGGGCGAGGTCGTCTACCTCTACGCCTTCGACGTGGCGAACGAAATTCGCCTCGGACGGGCGGCCGAACTCCTGTCCGGGCGGGCGGCCCCGTTCGCCGCCCGCCCGGACCGGCCCACCCCGCGGTCCGCCCCCGTCTCGCAACCGCTGGCCGTGGAGCCGCCCACGCCCACCGCCCGGGTAAACGGCGGCCCGGCCCGCCTCCTCGTCCGCGTCTACGGCGTCGGGGTGGTCAGCGTCACCGTCCGGGTCACCTTCACGCGCGACGCCCTCGCGGCCCTCGTGCCGTTCCACACCCCGACCCTCGACGACGGCCGCCCGCTCGACGGCCTCGCCCGGGAGCAATGCGACGAGATGTGCCGCGCCCTGGGCGACGCACTCGTCCGCGCCGGGGAGAGAACCGAACCCGAGGCGTACACGGTCTTCACCCTGACGCACCTCGGCGGGGAACGGGACGCGAACCGCTGGCTCGACGACCACCAGCGCGGCGCGGCGGGGTTGCTCACCCGGACGCCGGGCGAGCGGTTGAGCGCGGCGCAGGTGGCCGACGTCCTTCGCCTCCGGCGGTCGTTCGAGAACACCGACCTCGCGGTCATCGACTGGGACGCGGCCCTCGTCGTGGACATCGGTGGCTCCGCGGACGACGTGCTCTTCGTACTCGAGTTGGCGAATCTGCAGTTGGAAGAGCTCCGCTGTATGGACCGCGCGCTCGACGGCTACCTGGAGCGCGCCTACGCGGACCTCGCCCGGCCGCGGTGGGCGCCGGGTGGCACGGCGGCCGTCCTCCGGTCGCTCCGCGAACTCCGGGTCGATCTGGCCCGACTGGCGGACGAGGTGACCAATAGCACCAAGTTCGTCGGGGACTGGCACCTCGCGCGGGTGTACCTCCTGGCCCGCGAACGGTTCCACCTGGACCAGTGGCAAGCGAGCGTCGCGCAGCGGCTCGGCGAACTCGACCGGCTGTACACGACCGCTCGCGGCGACCTGTACGACCGCCGCATGTTGCTGCTCGAAGTCGTCGTCGTCGTCTTCTTCGCGGTCGATCTGCTCGTCCTCTTCTTTCGGAAGTGAACCCGCCGCGTGCGGGTGTGCGGGCGCGGCCCGATCGTGTGCCACACCCGCACACCCGCACGCGGTGCCGAACGCAGTCGCGCCCCGCATCTCTTGGTTTCCACAGCGATTTCAGGGTTTCCACGCGGCGCGGCGGGCGCGGCATGAGCGTTGCTTTCCATCGGGACGCACTCGTCGTTCACCACCGGAGGATTGCCGTGACCCACACACGCCTGACGACGCAGGAGCGGCGGACGTATCGTCGGCAACTGCGCGAACTGGTCGCGCGCCTGTCGAGTGGCGCGGCCCAACTGGAGGCCGAGGCGTTGCGGCCGGCGCCCGGCGCGGATCGGCCCGAAGACGAGATGCCCTCACACGAAGCCGACCGCGCGGTTCGCGAAGCCGAGGAAGACGTGGCGCGCACGCTCCTCGTCTCCGAGGAGCGGATGTTGGCCGAGGCCACGGCCGCTCTCGAACGGATCGTCGCGGGCACGTTCGGAACCTGCGAGCGGTGCGGTCGCGTCATCGCCAAGGCGCGGCTCCATGTCGTGCCCTACGTCCGCACTTGCGTCCGCTGCGCCGGCGCGAAGGACACGGATACGGGATCGTCCGTTGACGAGTGATCGTGCCGTTCTGTAGCCGCACGGCACGTAGGTCTCGGGAACGGAACCGGAGCCGACCCACCGGGTCGTCGGGGGAGCACGTGGACGCCACACGGCCGTACATCCTGGTCGTCGATGATCTGCCCGACGCGGCCGATAGTGCGGTTTCAGGAATGGTGTAGCGGCTTGAATGTGGGGTGGG
>JAYUBA010000602.1:0-1792 GCA_043741075.1 Frigoriglobus sp. | reverse complement strand
GCCGGCGACCTCCTCTGGTATCCAGTGAAGGGCGAGCCAAAAACGCGACTGGCGCCGGACGCGCTGGTTGCGTTCGGGCGCCCGCCCGGCTACCGCGGCAGCTACAAGCAGTGGGAAGAAGCCGGCGTCGCGCCCCAGGTGGTCTTCGAGGTGCTGTCACCGGGTAACACGCACAAGGAGATGGCCGAGAAGCAGAAGTTCTACGACCGGCACGGCGTGGAAGAGTATTACGTCATCAACCCGTACAGGCAAACCGCTCACGCGTGGGTGCGCGTCGATGGGGTGGTCGAACACGTCAACCCGATCGGCGGGTACGTCAGCCCGCGACTGGGCATCCGTTTCGAGGAGAGCGGAGAACTGAAAGTGTTCGCGCCGGACGGGCGCGAGTTCCGCACGCGCCAAGAGCGGGTCGAGGAGATTCAAGAAGAGCTGCGGAAAACTGCCCTCGCCTTCGAGGAAGAGCGAGAACGCGCGCTGAACGCGCTCCAGATGCTGTCCGAGGAACAGGGAAGGGCCGAACAGGAGCGCTCACGCGCCGAACAGGAGCGCTCGCGCGCCGAACAGGAGCACTCACGCGCCGAACGGGAGAAGGCCTCGAAGGATGCACTCGCGGCCAAGCTCCGCGAACTCGGCGTCGATCCGGACGCCGTGCTCAAGCCCGTCGGCTGACTCACGCGGTCGCCCCCTGCTTCCGGCGCACCAGTTCCTTCATCACGTCCGCCAACCCGCGCGTGTTAAACACGTCGTCCTTCGTCAGCCACCCGCGGCGCGCCACATGAACCCCGAACGCGACCAACGCGAGTTGGTCGGGGCTGTGCGCGTCCGGGTTGATGACGATCGGGATGCCCATCGCCTTCGCCCGCTTCACGTACCGCCAGTCGAGGTCGAGCCGCGACGGCTGCGCGTTGATCTCGATCATCTTCCCGTGCTTCGCCGCGGCCTTCAGCACTTCGTCGAGGTTGATCTTGTACCCCTCGCGCTTCAGTAGCAGCCGACCGGTGGCGTGGCCGAGCATCGTCACCGCCGGGTGCGCGAGCGCCTTGCACACGCGCGCCGTCATCTCCGCTTCCGGCATCGCGAACAGCGAGTGAACGCTCGCCACCACGTAATCGAACCCCGCGAGCAGTTCGTCGTCGTAGTCGAGGGAGCCGTCTTCGAGGATGTCGGCTTCGGTGCCCTTGATGATGCGGACGCCGGTGAGCTTCGCGTTCACGCGGTCGATCTCGGCCCACTGCTTGCGGACCGCGCCCGGCGGGAGGCCGCGTGCGATGGTGAGCGACTGCGAGTGATCGGCCACCCCGAAGTACTCCCAACCCAGCGCCTTCGCCGCGAGCGCCATCTCTTCGAGGGATGCGTTGCCGTCGCTGTAGGTGGTGTGGTTGTGGAAGACCCCGCGAATGTCCGTATCCCTTATAAGGGTGGGAAGCGTCTTCGCCTCGCCGGCTTCGATCTCGCCGGTATCCTCGCGCATCTCCGGCTCGATGTACGGCAGGCCCAGCGCCGCGAAGATGTCCGCCTCGTCCTTGCACGGCACCGAGCGCGAGTCGTTGGCGAGCGCGTATTCGTTGAGCGACAACCCGCGGTCGATGGCCCGCTGCCGCACGCGGATGTTGTGCTCCTTGCTGCCGGTGAAGTAGTGCAGCGCGAACGGGAATTGCTCGTCGGTCACTACGCGGAGGTCGGCCTGGAGCGTCGTCTTCTCGCCGTGAACGTGCATCGCGGCGACCACGCTCGACTTCGTCGGCCCCTGCGCGGTCACCTGCACCACTTCGGCGATCTTCACGAACGCGTC
>JAYUBA010000601.1:0-6111 GCA_043741075.1 Frigoriglobus sp. | reverse complement strand
TCCCTTCACCGTACGCGCCGTCCTTGTTCGGCTCGTAACACCACTGCTCGCGCGGAATCCCCTCCCGCGCACTCAGCCAGTTGCAATACTCCGCCGCCGCGTACCACGTCATCGCTACCGCCGGCGTGTCCTGATCGGGGCTGTACTGCTTTGACCACGAATGCTTCGGGCGGAACCGCAGGAACTCCGCCACCGTCACCTCCTTCGTCCCGATGGCGAACGAACGCCCGATCCGCTTCCGGTGCGCCGGCTCGTCCGTGAACCGACCCGGCTCCGACTCCGGCGAACCCAGCATGAACTCCACCGGCCCGCGCACCACCGCATACGTCTGCCCCTCACCGTTCACGAACCAGTCCTTCCCCACCGCCACCCGCGGCGCCGGCAACTGCGGACCGACCACCGCCCCCAACGGACCCGGCGGAACCGCACCCGCCAGCGCCCGCGCCGCCACCCGCCCGCGCGCCGCGCGTGCCAGTTCCGCGTCGATGGCCGCCAGTTCCTTCGCCTTCCCCCACTTCTGACGCAACAACCAGTCGATCGCCCCGTGCAATCCCGAATCCGGGTCGTCGCGGTACAGCACCAGCAACCGCGACACGAACGGCTCGCGCTCCTCCGCCGGCACCAACTCCGGCGGGAAGTCGCCCAGCGCGATCAAGAGCGCCCGCTTCACCGACACGTTCCCTTCCGCCCCGAACCGCCGCACCAGCGCCGCCGGGTCGGCACCGATGGCCGCCAACCGCTCCTGCAAGTAGCTCCGCGCCGTCGGGTCGCCGTCCTTCGGGAACGCGAACACCGGCCACACCGCCTCCGCCTCCCCCAGCGTCAGCAGCACCGCCGCCGCAAGCCCTCGACGCTTCCCGTGCGTCTCCAGCGCCGCGTCGAGGGTGTCATTCGGCAACCCCTCCGGTGGCTTCTTCGCCAACTCCGCCTTCAGCACTGGCACCACCGCGGCCTTGTTCGCTTGAAGCGCACCCGCGAACTGCGTGTAGTGCCGCGGGTCCGCGATGAGGGCCAGTTCGGCCAGTTCCGCCGGCCGGTCCTTCGCGTACTGCGCGAGCAGGTTCGCCGTTAAGTCGTATCGGCTCACCGCCCCGGCCAGTTTCGACACCTCCAGCTTTCCCGATTCGATCTCCGCCCGCGCCACCGGGTAACGCGTCATCAGTTCCGGCACCAGAACCCCGCGCACCGGCTCCAGCGCCGCCGACCACGCCACGAACTCGACCGGGTTCGCTCTCACCACCGCATCGGTGACCGCCGCCGCGACCGCCTTCCACCGCGCATCGTCCGGCGTCAGCCCGGCGAGCGCGCACGCGGCCCGCACCCGCTTCCCGGCGTCGGCCTTTGCGTCCGTCAGCACCGCCCACAGCCCCGGAGCCACCGCGCCCGCGTGCGGCTTCAACAATTGAACGACCGGGAGCAACTCGTCCGGCCGGCACGCCGGAAGGTACGCGGCCACCTCCCCCGCCCGCGCCGGCTCGTCGGCCGCTCGTGCCAGCCGGGCATGAAGCCCCGGCTTCATGGTCACTGGCTGTGCCGCCAGTTCCCGCAACTTCGGCCCGGTCAGGTCGCGGTACTCCTTGAGGTCGTCGATCAGCCGCGGCACCCCGGCCGTGTCCGCGGACGTGAGGGCATCCACCAGGGCATCGGCCTTCGTCTTCCGCTGCTTCTGCTTCGCCTCATCGTCCGCGGCTTTCAGGTCCGCGGCCCGCTTCTCGTCCGCGGCCCGCAGGTCGGCTTGCCGCTTCTCCTCCGCGGCGATGCGGTCATCCGCCCGCAAATCCGCCGCCGCCAACTGGTCCGTCACCCGCTGGTTCCGCACCGCGTTCGCCGCCCCGGCCGCCCCGACCAGCACGAGTACGCCCGCGGCGAGCGCGCCCGCCCGCCCAGGGTTCCGCCGCGCCCACTTGTAGGCCCGCTCCAGCACCCCGGCCGGGCGCGCCAGAATCGGCTCGCCGCGGCCGAACCGGTCCAGGTCGTCGGCCAACTCTTTCGCCGTCGCGTACCGCTCGTGCGCGGCCTTCGCCAAGCACTTCAGACAGATCAACTCCAGGTCGCGCGGGACCGCCGGCACCGCCTTCCGCGGTGCCACCGGGTCGGCGTTCTGCACCTTCGCGAGGATCTCCTGCACGGTGCCGGTAAACGGCCGCGCGCCGGTGAGCGCCTCGTAGAAGATCACGCCCAGCGCCCACACGTCCGCCTGCGGGCCGACGAACTTGCTCTCCCCCTTCGCCTGCTCGGGCGACATGTACGCCGGCGTGCCCATCACCTGACCGGCCTGCGTCACGTCCGACCCGTCCCCGCGCTTCGCCAGCCCGAAGTCCGCCACCTTCGGCACCCCGGCCGCGTCGAGGAACACGTTCGCCGGCTTCAGGTCGCGGTGAACGATCCCCAGCGCGTGCGCCGCCGCCACCCCCCGCGCGACGCGCGCGACCAGTTTCGCCGCGTCGCGCGCGGAGGTGGTCGCGGTGACCGACTCGCGGGTCTTGAGCGCGCCCCCGAGCGTGCCCCCGGGGCAGAACTCCAGGGCCATGTAGGGCCGCCCGTCGGCGTCGCCGTAGTCGTACACCTGCACCACGTTCTCGTGCTCGATGGCCGCAACCGCCTCGGCTTCCGCGAGAAAGCGGATCAGGTCGCTCCGACCCACCCGCGCGCCGCCGAGCATCATCTTCAGGGCGACGACGCGGTTCAGTTTGACGTGCCGGGCCTTGTGGACGACGCCCATGCCACCGCGCCCGAGTTCGCCGAGCAGGACGTAACCGGGCACGCCCTCCGCGGCGCTCGCCTGCGCGCCCTCTTCCAGGCGGGCCACGTCCGACGGCGTGCGGACCACCGTGCCACCGGGCGCGGGCGGGTCGGAAGGTTGTCGCGCCGCGGTGCGGTCGGGGTCGGCGGAACTTTCGTCCGCGGCGCGGGCACCGGTGTCGTCGGCCGGGAGGTGGTCGGCCGTGTGCTCCGGCGCGGGCGGCGTCCGCGGCACGGTGCGATCCGGTTCGTGGTCGGACATGGGCGGCTCCGGGGGAGGTGGTGGGAGCCGATGATACCGCGCGGCACCGGCGGTGCCAACGAAGCCGCCGGAAACACGTACCGCTTCGACGATGCTCGCGTGGGGTTTACTCGGCCTGAGTATTGGAGTGCCCCGCCGCGCGAACCATCGCGACGACGCCGGCCATTAACGCGCCCGGCTGCGTGTCTCGCCACCGGCTTCGCGACATCTGTGCCCGATTTTCCCGCGCCGCCGTCGGCTCAGCAACCCACAAATGCGCGAAGCCCACCCTTGTGGGTGGGCTTCGCGGTTCGGCTCGCGGGGCGCGCTACTTCTTCTTGGCGGCGACCGCCGGGGCGTCGTGCTTCTTGGTCTTCGCCTTCGGCGAGCCGGGGCCGACCTTGTTCGTCGGCCGCACCATCACCACCGCGCCGGGGAAGCCGGGGATGCCGCCGCGGACCAGCAGCAGGTTGTTCTCCAGGTCCACCTGCACCACCGCCAGGTTGCGGATCGTCACCCGCTCGTTGCCGTACCGCCCGGCCAACTTCCGGCCCTTCTTCGGCCGGCCGGTGCCGCGGTTGCTGGCCAGCGACGACGTGGAACCGGGCTGCCGGTGGTTCTTCTTCGAGCCGTGCGCGGCCGGCATGCCGCCGAAGTTCCACTTCTTCATCACGCCCGTCGTGCCGCGGCCCTTCGTGGTGCCGATCACGTCCACCGACAGCACGTCCTTGAACACCTGGTCGATGGTGAGGGTGTCGCCCACCTTCAGCGTCATGTCTTCGGTGTACAGGTCGAACTTCTTGGTCGCGCCCTCGCCGCTCACCTTGATGCGCTCGACCTTGAAGGTCGCTTCGCCGGGGGCGGCCTTCACGGTCTCGGGGACGACGAACCCGCCGTGGTCGAGGCGGAACTCGCGGACCACCCGCTGCGGCTCGCAGTCCGCCTTCGGCGGCAGCACCACGCCGGCCTTCTGCCGCGCGTCCTTCCGCTTCGACTTCAGCGAGGCCGCGACGTGGCCCTGCTCCGGGCGGGTCGCGTTCTTGCGCTTCTTGTCCTGGAAGCCGAGTTGCACGGCCGCGTACCCGTCCTTACGGAAGGAACCGGTCTGCGCGGTGGGGAACTTGATTTGTAGCACCGGGCACGGCCCGAGTTGCAGCACGGTGACCGGTTCGGCCTTCCCTTCGGCCGTGAACACCTGCGTCATCCGCACCTTGTAGCCGATGAGTCCGAGAGCCATGAGACACCTTTCGCCGCAACTATGGCGGCTGTGTTCGCCCCGATCGACCTGCACTCGACGTTGGGCCGTCGCGCATCAGTCGGGTTGGTTCGGGGCGTTATGGAAGTGTGAATTGTAGGAGTTGAGGCCGTTGCCGGCCAGCGGCTCAGATGTGGGGTGGGCCTCTGGCCTGCCGTGAGCGTTGGCAGGCCGGAGGCCCACCCCACAATTCATCACCCCGTCGCTGACGCTCCGGGTTCGCCGTCGCACACGACGGTCTTTTCGACGCGGAAATGAAACGAGTTCGATCTTGGAACCTGGAACTTCCCCCGCCGGGCGTGTACCATTGAGGAGCTTCTCCCGACACCGAAGGGGCTACACCATGAGGCGGCTGTTCGCGGCGGTCGGGACGTTCGGGCTGGCGGCCGGGGTCGCGTGCGGCGGGCCGGCGCCGGAACCGGCGGCGTCCGAACCGGCGGCGCTGGTCGCCCGCCTCGGCTCCGACGACTTCCGCGAGCGCGAGGCGGCGGTCGCGGCGCTGGAGAGGGCCGGGGCCGCGGCGCTCCCGGCGCTGCGCGCGGCGGTCACGTCGTCCGAACCGGAGGTGCGGCACCGGGCCGCCGCGATCCTCCACAAGCTCCAGCGCGCCGCCGACAGCGCGAGCAAACTCACGGCGAAGACGGTCGCGCTCGACTACAGGGACACGCCCCTCGGCACCGCCGTCAACGACCTGAAGGCCCGCACCGGCCTGAACATCACCTTCGACCACACCCGCGTCGCCGACCCGCTCCGCAAGGTGACGTGCGCGACCGGCGACGTGACGCCGTGGGAGGCGCTCGACGCGTTCTGCGCCGCCGCCGGATTGAAGGAAGCGTTCCTCCCGGAACTCGACGTACCGAAGGTGCAGGTGGCCGGGCGCCGCGCCTACACGCCGCCCCCGCAGGTCCCCGGCGCGGACGCGGTGCCGGTCGTCCTCATCGACGGGAAGGCCGCGCGCCTGCCCGGCGACCGCCGGACCGCCGTGCGCGTCCTCGCGCTGCCGCCGTCGTTCCCCGGTCACCGCGTCACGCTCGGCACCGGCGACACCACCCTGTGCTTCGACGTGACCCCGGCACCGGGGCTGAACTGGCAGGACGTGACGGCGGTGAAGATCACCAAACTGATCGACGACGCCGGCCGCTTCGGCGGGGCCGGGTCGGCGAAGCCGGCCGCGGGCGCGGGAGACGAGTCCGAGAACGTCGTCGTCGCGTTCGGCGGGCCGGGGATCCGGTTCGGCCAAATGGGCGGCGGGATGCGGTTCGACCCGCGCACCGGCATGCCCATCTACCCGGACACCGTGCCGAACCCCCGCATCATCGCCGTGCCGCTGAAGCTGGGCACGCCGACCGCACGCAGCATCAAGCGGATGGAAGGGTTCGTGCTGGGCGAGATCACGCTGACGAACCAGGCGCTCCTCACCGTGACCGACCCGACGAAGAACACCGGCGTCGCGTTCGACGGCGCGGGTCAGGTGCGGCTGACCGTGGTCGCGGTGTCTGAGGCGAAGGGCGGGGGTACGGCGGTGCAACTGCTCCTTCAGTACCCGTCGCCGTGGTCGGTGGGCGCGCGGCGCGGGTGGAACCCCGGCGGCATCTGGCCGGAGGTGCCGCGGTCGCCGAACCAGTTGCCGACGGTGCAGTCCTTCGACGCGACCGGCAAGCCCCTGCCCGCGGCCCCCGGCGTCAACTTCACCGACGCGAGCGACGACGGGCAGATCATGCTCCAGCACTTCACGCTGGTCTTCCAAAAGGGGGCGGGTGTGCCCGCGAAGCTGGTGGTCGTCGGCCCGCGGCCGATGATCGTCGAAGTGCCGTTCGTGTTGGAGAACGTGCCGCTGCCGTAGCAGAGGTCGGTTTGAAGGCGAGCGGCGCGG
>JAYUBA010000600.1:0-6111 GCA_043741075.1 Frigoriglobus sp. | reverse complement strand
TGAGGAAAGGCCGAAGACCCCTCACCCGCGGCGAGGCGCCGCGACCTCGCCCCGTGAAACACGGGGCGAGGTGAAGACGTCGCTGCTTCGTGTACCTGTTGAGGGCGCGTTGCTTCACGAAGAGGCGTTGTGCCCACCTCGCCCCGTGCTTCACGGGGAGAGGTCGCGGCGCCTCGCCGCGGGTGAGGGGTCTTCGGCCTTTCCTCTTGCGCTTTCACTCGCACCCACACTCACTTGGGAACCATCAGCGTGAACGGCGGCACGAACGCCTGTAGCGCGGTGAGCAACCCCACGATGCTCGCCAAGAACACACTGTGCCAGATCACCGCCTTGAAGATGTCCGCTTCCTTACCCACCTGATTCGTCCCCGCGGTCGCCACGCAGATGCTCTGCGCGTCGATCATCTTGCCCATCACGCCGCCGGTGCTGTTCGCGGTGCAGATGAGCGTTTGCGCCTGCTCCAGCGTCAGGTTGTCCATCGCGCCGCCGGGGTGCCCGTGCGCGTTCCACACCTCCGTCGCGGTGATCTTCTGCAAGCCGCCGAACAGCGCGTTGCTGCCCGCGTCGGTGCCGGTCAGGAACACGCCGAGCCAGCCGAGCATCGCGGCGAAGAACGGGTACAGCACGCCGGTCGCGGCGAACGCCACGCCGAGCGTCGCGTCCATCCCCGCGTACTTGGTGACGTAGCTCAAGCCGAGCATGAACGCGATCGTCGGGATGGGAATCCGCATCTGGTGGACCGTCTTGCGGAACACGCCCTTCACCTGCGCCCGCGACATCCCCAGTAGCACCATCGAGATCAACGCGGCGATCATGACCGGCGTGCCGGGCGCGGTCAGCCAGTTGAACCGGAACACCGCCTTCTCCAACCGGTCCTCGTCCTTCGTGCCCGGCGGGACGAGGCGGTCGGCGCGCTGCACCTGCTTGTGAAGCCCCGACACCTCCACGTCGTAGTACGTCTTCAGGCCGAACAGGTCGAGCGCGCCCTTCTTCTGCCCTTCCATGTGCTTGACGGCCCCGCTGCCCACGAGGCACAGCGCCATGAGTATCCACGGCATCCACGCGATCGCCACCGAGCGGACCGTGAGTGGTGCTTCCGACGAGCCGGGGGCGGTGACCCGCTGTTGCGTCCCCAGCAGCGCCGCGACCTCTTCCCGCGCGTGTTCGGCTTGCGGGTCGTGCGGCACGCTCGCCGGGGTCGGGGTCGCGGGCACCTCGTCGGGGAACCGCCACTCCTCGCGCGGCTTCCACACGAACTTGAGGAACAGCGCGAGCGTGACGAGTGAGAAGATGCCGCCGCCGATGTCGGTGAGCTGCCAGATGGGCGGCAGCCCGTACGCGTGCGCGGTGGCGAAGAAGAACTGGAACGCCGCGAACGACCCGCCGCCCACGACGAGTGCCGGCCAGATGGCGAGCGTCTGTCGCCACGTACACATGCACTTCACCATGTAGAACGGGATCAGACACGACAGGAACGGGAGTTGGTGCCCGCACATGATACTAATCTTGTCGGCGGATATGCCGCTCGATGTCTCAAGAGTGATGATGGGAACGCCGAGCCCGCCGTAACATACGGGCGACGTGTTCGCGATCAGACAGATCACCGCGGCGCGGAACGGGGGCACACCTAAACCGACCAACATCGCGCCGCAGATCGCGACCGGCGACCCGGCCCCGGCCGCGCCTTCCATGAACGCCCCGAACGCGAACCCGATCAGCACCGCCTGGACGCGGGCGTCCTTACTCAGGCCCCCGATCGACCGGCGGATGATCGTGAACTGCCCCGTTTCCACGGTCGCGTTGTAGAGCAGCATCGCGGCGAACACGGTCCACCCGATGGGCAGCAGGCCGAACGCGGCCCCGTACGCGAACGACGCCGCGGCCATGTCCAGCGGCATCCCGTACACGAGCCACGCGAGCAGGATCGCGAGAACGGCCCCGGCGGCCCCGGCCCCGCTCGCCAGCCACCGCCGCGCCACGAGCAGGTAGAAGAGCACCAGTACCGGCAGCGCGGCGACGACGGTGGAGAGGAGCGCGTACCCGCCGACCGGCAGCGGGTTCAGGTCTTGGATGTAGGCGAGCGGCATGGGAGAGACCTTGGGCAGCGTGAGAGCCAGTCCGCGATGCTACCGCCCGAAGCGCGGGGTGCCAAGTTGCATCTTCGCGGGGGGCGCGCCTTTCCCCAGGGCCGTTCCGTGTTTGAGGCCGGCCGCCCGGAGCCGGGTCGGGTTATATCAATTACGGGAAGTGCGACCCGCCCGCGGCGTCTTCCCGGCCGCGCCGATTCCATATCATCCGGCGAGTTTCGCCGACGCGAACAATCGATATAACCGCGCGCCGTTCGCCAGACCGGAGAGTACCACGCAGATTCGCGAGATTCCGCGCCTTACCGGCCCCGGTTCGCTTTCCCAAACTGCGGTGCGCTGTCATATCTATCGCAAGCACACCGGGACCCACTGCCGTAATCAGCGACGAACGGATGGTCGCGACGGCAGTGACGGGGTGCTAATACCCGGAAGCAGTGAGGGTCACCATGAGCGTTCGACAGATCAAGGCGTGGGTCATGACGGCCGCATGTGCCGGCCTGCTGGGGTTGGTGGCCGGAGACGCGCACGCGTTCTGCGGCAAGGCGTTCAAGAAGAAGGACGCCTGCGCCGACCCCTGTGCCGACCCGTGCGGCGGCAAGGGCGGCGGGCTGTTCGGCGGGCTGGGCCACCGCGGCAACGGCGGCGGTAGCGGCGGCGGGTATGCCGACGCGGCCCCGTGCGGCCCGGCGGTCGCGGCCCCGGTCACCCAGAAGGTCAAGGTCACCGAGTACGTCCCGACGTGGGTCGAGGAGACGGTGACGGTGATGAAGCCGGTCAAGAAGACGGAGACGTACACGGCGCACAAGTGGGAGTGCGTCCCGGAGACGGTCACCTGCCAGGTGACGGTGAACAAGATGGTCACCGAGACGGTGATCGAGAACAAGTGCGTCACCGAGCGGGTGCCGGTGCAGAAGACGGTCACCGTGCAGGAGCGGGTGCCGGTGCAGAAGCAGGTCACCGTGATCGAGCGCAAGCCGGTCCAGAAGACGATCACGGTGAACGAGACGCACTGGAAGAACGTCATGGTCACCGAGATGGTGAGCAAGACGGTCTCCCACAAGGTGTCGGTGCCGTACTGCGAGGAGAAGGGGCCGTCGATCCACGACCGGCTCAAGAAGATCTGCGACCCGTGCTACACCCCGTGCCCGCGGACGGTGAGCGGGTGCCGGACCGAGCGGCACTGTGAGACCGTGTGCGAGCCGGTCACCAAGTGCAAGAAGGTCGCCGAGTGCGTGCAGGTCTGCAAGACCGTCTGCACCTACGAGTGCGTGCCGGTCACCAAGACCGTCTGCACCTACGAGTGCGTGCCGGTCACCAAGACGATCACCTGCTACGAGTGCGTGACCAAGACGGTGGCCGTGCCCTGCACCCGCACCCGGTGCGTGCCGACCGTCGAGACCGTGACCAAGACGGTCAACGTCAAGAAGTGCATCGCCTACCAGGCGACCCGCGAAGTGACCGTGTGCGAGCCGGTCCAGGAGAAGCACAAGGTGTGCAAGATGGTCGCCACGGTGGTCGAGAAGGACGTGGTCGTGTCCAACGCGTGCGGCAACGCGTGCGACACCGGCTGCGGCTCCAGCAAGGCCGGCCTGTTCGACCGCCTGAAGGGCAAGTTCGGCGGGATGAAGGGCAAGTTCTGCGGCAAGAAGCACAGCGACTGCGGCGGGTGCGCCGCCCCGGCGGCGTGCGGTGCCGCGGCCGGCTGCTGCCACTAAGCCGGTCCGGCAATCTGAGTTCGACCGACCGGGCACCCGTTCGCCCGGTCGAATCTCCCCCGCCCAGGTTCCCCACCTGGGCGGGGCCGTTTCATCTCTCGGTCGAAAGTCGTAAGGTCGCAGGTCGTAAAGTCGAAGACGGGAGCCGCCCTGTCTGCGACCTTACGACCTGCGACCTTACGACTTTCGACGTGCCCCGAATCTGCTACACTTATGCGGCCCCCCGACGCGCTGTCGCGGGCGGAGGAGGTTCGCACATGTTCCGCCGCACGCTCGCCGCCGTCGTGGTCGTCCTGTCGGCCGCGCCGCCCGCGCCGGCCCAGCTCGACGCGGAGCCGAAGCAGCCGTACCAGTGGCGCGTGGTACTCACCGCGAAGCCGCACCCGCTCGTCACCCCGGAGTTCCGCGAGCGCGTGAAGCGCGACGTGGCGGCCGCGCTCCAGACCGGCCTCGGGGCCCTCGGCACCGTCGAGGTGATCGACCTCGCCGAACTGCCGCGGGACAAGTGGGAACCGCTCTGGCAGCAGTTCGACGACAAGGGGTTCGCCGCGCTCGACGCCCCGCGCGACCTGACCGGCGCGAAGACGCACGTCCTCCGGGTCGAGTACCGCGACGGCCGCTTTCACCTGGAAACGCGGCAGTACGACGGGTTCACCGGGCTGTCGTCGCCGCTGGTTCGCGCGCAGGCGGTGCGCGCCCCGGAGCAGGTCGGCCGCACCGCCGGGCTGATGCTCGACCGCGACTTCGGGCTGACCGGCACGGTCGAACCGGTCGCCGGCAAGGGCGACGAGGCGCGGGTGCTGGTCCGCGGTGCCGGGCTGGGGCCGGTGACCGGCCTGGTGCAGGTCGGCGACGTGTTCGCGCTGGCCGCGGTGCGGAAGACGAACCGCCCCGCGCCCGCGCCGGTGCGCACCGCGACGGGCAAGATCGTCGCCCCGCCGCCGGGTTCGGTTCCCCCCCCCGGTCTCACGTCCACCCCGCGCGACTTCACCCTCCTGAAGGTGACCGAGGTGGCCGCGGACGGCTCGCTCCGGTGCGCCGTGCTCACCCGCTACCAGACCGCGCTGCCGACGGCCGGCGGCGTGGTCGGCTACCGGTGCATGAAGCTCGGCACGGTGCGGGCACCGGTCGCGGTGCGGCTGATGGCGACCGACGGCACCGTGTACAAGACGGCCTCCACCGTGAGCGTGCGGGCGAGCGACACCGGGTTCGGGAACCCGGCGGCGCCGGACCAGAAGGACGTGTGCAAGTTCCACGCGGGCACGGCGCAGTTCCGCTCGGACCGCCCGCTCGCCGGGGTCGCGTGCGTCACCGTCGCGCTCGGGCCGTCGCAGTTCAAGCAGTTCCCGGTGCCGATCCTGAGCGACGACCCGATCACGCTCCCGTTCGACGTGGACCCGGCGAAGGAGGAGCGGGCCGCGTTCGAGCGGTCGGTGCTCGCGGTCGCGTCCGCCGCGGCCGACGCCCGGCTCGCGCAGACGGTGTGCTTCGAGGCGGTCGCCCGGCTCATCGACAAGCAGAAGAACGGCGACGCGCTGGCCCGCGCGAAGGGCGGGCGCGACGCGGCCGAGGCCGCGAACCAGGGGCTGACGGACGAACTGGTCCGGCTCCGCGAGCAGGCCAAGGCCGTGCCGACCGCGGGCGGCGCGGAGGCGCTGCTCGCCAAGATCGACCAGAACCTGACCGCGCTCCGCGCGTACAACGCGCAGCTCAAGGGGCACATCGAGAAGATCGAGGAGGTGGTGAAGCGCGAGAACGACCCGGCCGCGGCGGCCCGGGACGTGCAGGCCCAGGCGCTCAACGCCCGCATCACGCTGCTGCTCAGCGGCGGCGAGGTGGACCAGGCGCTCGCGGCCTACGACCAACTGATCGCGCTCGTGCCGGAGAGCGCCGAGGCGAAGGCGCGGCGCGCGGCGCTGGCGGCCGAGTGGAAGGTGAAGGACGACGCGCACCAGCAGGCCCGCGACTACCTGCTCCGGACGTGGCCCGCGGTGGCGACCATTCAGGACTTCAAGGACAGCCTGCCGCTGGTGCGGGCGGCGGTGGACGTGTGCAAGAAGAACGGCGACAAGTGGGCGATGCGGAAGCTGCTGATCGCGTTCAGCACGGCGGGGGTGAAGCTGAACGAATTGGTCACCACCCTGGACCCGGCGAGCGAGGCAGACCGCAAGCTGGTCGCGGACGCGAACACCGTCGGCAAGTTTCTGCCCGCGCTGGAGACGGAGCTGCGCGGGTTCGTCGGCGACTGACGGGCGATCCATGCCGAAGGCTGGGTTTGGTTTTGACCTCCCCCCTGGAGGGGGAGGTCG
>JAYUBA010000599.1:0-1795 GCA_043741075.1 Frigoriglobus sp. | reverse complement strand
CGTGAAGGCCGCCCGCACCGCGTTCGAGGACGGTCCGTGGGCGCGGATGGACGCCGCCGACCGCGGCCGGCTGCTCAACAAACTCGCCGACGCCGTGGAGGCGCACAAGGACGAACTCGCGGCCCTCGAGTCGCTCGACAACGGCAAGCCCATCGCCGACTCGCTCGCCGCCGACCTGCCCCTCACCATCCAGTGCTACCGCTACTACGCCGGCTGGGCGGACAAGATCTACGGCCAGACGCTGCCCGTCGCCGGCCCGTACTTCAGCTACACCCGGCACGAGGCGATCGGCGTCGTCGGCCAGATCATCCCGTGGAACTTCCCGCTGCTCATGCAGTCGTGGAAGTGGGGTCCGGCGCTCGCGTGCGGCAACACCGTCGTGCTGAAGCCGGCCGAGCAGACGCCGCTCACGGCGTTGCGCGTGGCGCGCCTCGCGCAGGAGGTCGGCTTCCCCGACGGCGTGATTAACGTGGTCCCCGGCTACGGCCCGACCGCCGGCGCGGCGCTGTCCGGCCACATGGACGTGGACAAGATCGCGTTCACCGGCGAGACCGGCACCGGGAAGATCGTGATGACCGCCGCGGCGCAGTCCAACCTCAAGCGCGTGTCGCTCGAACTGGGCGGGAAGTCGCCCAACATCGTCTTCGCCGACGCCGACCTCGACGCGGCCGTGGAGGGCGCGTACTTCGGCCTGTTCTTCAACCAGGGGCAGTGCTGCTGCGCCGGCAGCCGGGTGTTCGTGCAGGAGTCGGTGTACGACGCGTTCGTGCAGAAGGTCACGGACAAGGCGAAGGCGCGCAAGGTGGGCGACCCGTTCGACCCGACCGTCGAGCAGGGGCCGCAGGTGAGCCAGGAGCAGTTCGACCGCGTGATGGGCTACATCGACGCGGGCCGGACGGACGGGGCGAACATGCTCGTCGGCGGCGGGCGCGTGGGCGACACGGGGTACTTCATCCAGCCGACCGTGTTCGGCGACGTGCGGGACGAGATGACGATCGCGCGGGAGGAGATCTTCGGGCCGGTGATGAGCGTCCTCAAGTTCAAGGACGCGGGCGAGGTGATCGCGCGCGGCAACCGGACGCAGTACGGGCTGGCGGCGGCCGTGTGGACGAGGGACATCCAGAAGGCGCTGCGGCTGGCGAACGGGCTGCGGGCCGGGACGGTGTGGGTGAACTGCTACGACGTGTTCGACGCGTCGGCCCCGTTCGGCGGGTTCAAGATGTCGGGCGTCGGGCGCGAGCTGGGGCAGTACGCGCTGCAGCACTACACCGAGGTGAAGACGGTCACGATGGCGCTGTGACGCGGCGCGGTTGTGACGGCCGCGCCGTGCGGGTAACATGGGGTCCGGACGGCGTCGGACCGTACTGGGCCGTCGCACCGCCACCGACTTCGGCTCCGCCCGCGAGCGCGTAACGGCTTCACTCACGGCGCGGGGCCGCAACCGGAATCGGTTGCCGCTTCACCTCTTCACGAATTCCTCATTTCTCTCTTGCCCCGGTGAGTCTCGCCGGGGTATTCTCCAGTGGTTGTCATTTCGTTGCTCGCGTTTCCTTTGTCCCCACTTCCTCCGAGGGCCTCATCATGAAGGCTTCCGTTCCGCGCCGTGGGTTCACGCTGATCGAGTTACTCGTCGTGATCGCGATCATCGCGATCCTCATCGGGCTTCTCCTCCCCGCCGTGCAGAAGGTCCGCGAGGCCGCGGCCCGCATGAAGTGCAGCAACAACCTCAAGCAGTGAGCGTTAGGGGCGCACAATTACCACGACACTCTGGGCCAGTTCCCGAAAGGGTCGTCGA
>JAYUBA010000598.1:0-6115 GCA_043741075.1 Frigoriglobus sp. | reverse complement strand
GCACCTGCGGGGCGCGCTTGAGGATGTCCGGGCGCCCGCTCGTGCCGGCGAGCGACGGGATGATGTTCTTCGGCGGGCCGGGCGGCGCCAGTGGTGCCGCTGGCGGCTTCGCGGGAGCGACGGGCGGTGCCTGGGCGGCGACAGCCGGCGGCGGTGCGGCCGGAATCGGCGCTTCGGGAACGACGGGCGTGACTTCTGCGGGGGGCGCAACGGGCGCCGGCGTGGCCGCGACCGGTACCGGTGCGGCGGGGGTCGGCGGCGCGGCCGGGCGGGCCGGCGCGGGCCGGCCGGTACTCAGGTTCCGCATTCCGCCGGCGCCGACCGCCGGGATGAAGTTCTTCGGCGGCACGACCGGGGCCGGCGGCCGGGGCGCGGCGACAGGCGCCGTGACGACCGCAATCGGCTCGGCCGGCGCTTCCGCGGTCGGGGCGGGCGCGAGGGGTTCGGTCGCGGCGACCGGCGCGGGCACAACGGCGACCGGTTCGACCGGCTTCGGGGCCGGTTTCGGGGTCGGCTTCGAGAGGGTCTGAATGGGCTTGTCGAGTTTGGCCGGCGGGGGAATAACCGACTTCGGGTGCGCGCCGCCGGTCGGGTGCGCGGCACCGGACTTCGCCGGGCCTTTCTTGACCCGCTCCTTCAGCGCGTCGGCCTGGTCCGGCACCAGGCCGCTCAGTTGGTTGGTGATCTCGGCGAACCCCAACTCCTTGCAGAAGTCGAGGAGCAACTTGCTCTCGACGTTCAGTTCCTTCGCCAGGTTAAAAACCCGGACCTTCTTCTCTTTCGCGTCTTTCGTCTGCGGATTCGACAAGCGGAACTCCTCTTGGGGGTGCTCCAAACAACCCCCGAACCGGCCCGCGCGGCGGGCCTGCCGGATCGACCAATCGCGCCCCGAATGAGTTATATTCTAATGCCGCGGGCCGTTCTGAAAAGGGCACCTGGGAGAATGCCCCGGATGCAACGGGCCGGGGGGCCTGTCCTACGTCCGGCGTTTCGCTCATTGGGCCGGCTTGTCCGCGTCGGAGGGCGCGGGGGCCGGGGTTTCGGTCGCTTCGTCGGAATGAGACACGGCGACCGGCTCCGTGGGTTCGGAGGCGGCGGCACTTTCCATACCCTCGGCGCCTTCGGTCGCACCTTCGGTCGCACCCTCGGTGGCGACGGCTTCGGCTTCGGTCGCGGCAGCAGCAGCAGCGGCAACGTCCGCCTCGGCCCGCGCCTGGGCGTCCGCTTCCTGGCGGGCCGCGTCGGCGTCCGCTTCGGCCTGCCGCCGCTCCTCCTCGACGCTCTTCTCCATCACGTCCGCGTACTCTTCCGCGTACATGACCACTTCGTCCGCCTGCTCCTCCGGCAGCCCGGAGAACTCGGTCATCCCGGCCGCGTCGATGCAGGTGATGTCGTTGTACGAGAGGAACCCTTCCTCGATGAGCGTGTTGGTCAGTTCCGGCGACGCGTGCGGGAGCTGGCCGAACCACCGCTCCGCGCGCTCGAGGGCTTCCGCCAGCTCGTCGTGCGTCATGATTTCGATGTCCCAGCCCACGAGCTTGGACGCGAGCCGGACGTTCTGCCCGCGGCGGCCGATGGCGAGCGACAACTGGTCGTCGGTGACCAGCACGATCGCCCGGCCGAGCCGCGGGTAGGTGAACACGTCCGAAATCTGCGCCGGCTGGAGCGCGTTCGGGATGAGCACCTGGAGGGCGTCGTTCCACCGCACGATGTCGATGCGCTCGCCGTTGAGCTCCTCGATCACGTTCTTGATGCGGCTCCCGCGGACGCCGACGCACGCGCCGACCGCGTCCACCTTCGTGTCGATGCTGGTGACCGCGACCTTCGACCGGTAGCCGGCCTCGCGGGCGACGGCCCGGATGTCGATGATGCGCTCGTCGATCTCCGGGATCTCCTCCTCGAACAGCGACCGCACGAAGTCCGGGTGGCAGCGGCTCAGCACGACCTTGACGCGGTGGCCCTGCTTGCGGACCTCGAGGATGACGGCCTTCACCCGCTCGCCGACGTGGTGCGTTTCGCCGGGGATCTGCTCGCTGCGGGGCAGGAGGGCTTCGGTCTTGGTGGTGAGCGCGACGATGGCGGTGCCGGCGTCCACGCGGGTGACGGTGCCGACGACGAGTTCGCCCTTCTTGCCGGCGAACTCGTTGAACACCGTGTCGGACTCGGCCTCGCGGATCTTCTGGATAATCATCTGCTTGGCCGACTGGGCCGCGATGCGGCCGAGCGTGACCGGGTCGAGTTCCGTCTCGCCGTACTTGGCGACGATGTGTCCGGTGGCCTCGTCGATGGCGACGTGGACGCCGGTTTCGACGGCGAAGTGCCGCAGGGCGGCGACCTCGATGGCGGCGGCGATCCCCTTGAAGATGGTCTCCTTGGAGATCTTCCGCTCCTCGTGGAGCAGGTCTACGAGCTTGAGGATGTCCGCGCCCATGTCCTTGGGTTTTTCCTTCTCCGCCACTTTCTTGGTCGCCATTGTCGCAGCCCTCGGCTGTGGGTGGTGGCGGAAACGCCGGCACCGGCTTGGGATATTGCGCCACGCCGCGGTTGTCGGGGCGGTCCGAACGGCCTTGCGGCTGTGGGGACCGGCACCCGACACCCCGACGCGTGCGGCCCGAGCCGGTGCATCGTTGGTGTGGTTGTTCGTAGCTATTGTTGCGCCGGGGGGGCGCGGAAGCAAGAGGGATGGGGGAGAAATCTCGCCGGCTCGGCCTTCGCCGAACGACCCAACTCAGCAGCCGGGGCCGCCCGGTGAGTCTGGAAGCTGGGAAAGCCTACATGCGGCCCCGGTCGGCTGCAGCGCCGGGTTCGGCCCCGCCTCGGCCGCCCGATCGGCCGCGCCAACCGACGAAGCCGCCGATGCCTACCAACACGGCACCGAGCAGGCTGACCCACGCCTTGCGCTGTGAGGTCAACGCCTCCAGTTCGACGAGGGCTGCCCCCAGTAGAAGGCCAACGCCCACGCCGGCGAGCAGGCCGCACCAGAAGTGCGCGGAGTGGAAGGGCCAGTGATTCCTCCTGCCTTCCGAATTATCCGCCATCGGTGTCTTCTCCTGCCGCCGAACGGCCCAAGCCCAGCAGCCCCGGCCGCTCCAGAGTTATCAACCTGGGGGAAGTCTACATGCCTGCCGGGTCCGGTGCAGCGCCGGGTTCGGCCTGTTGTCAACCCTCGGGGGTTGGTGTGTCTTGCGATTGGACGCAAGCAGTTAGGATCGCAGGAACGCAGAGATGCTGTCGCAGAGATTCTTCAGGTCTGGAATTCTCTCCGACAATCCAAGATATACAAGGGGAATATCGAGTGCGTTGACTGTGGTTGGTGCGTTGCCCTTTTGGTAAACCTGGCCCCCGATTTGGTAGCAATCGTTCATGTCATCCGCGGGTGTCAGCCTCTGGTCCATCGGATCGGTTTCAGGATTGAACCCGAGCGTTGCGTGGATGGCTGCCGTCGTGATCGCAGGATCGATCCGAGGGAAGTGGGTCGCCTCAGTGAGGAACCAGGCTTCAACCTCCAGGATCGCCAATACCCACTCCACGGGGATGAGCGATGCCCTGATGTAATGCGGCAGCTCTCTCCTCAGCCGCGGGATATCCGCGTGCGTAAAGTCTGGGCGCACGTCGCGCAGGCCGATAATTTTTTGGTAGCCGCCTCGATCAAATCTCTCGTGTTCTTCCAGTATCCGCGTCTTCACAAGTTGGTCGCCGCCACAGTCCACGATGAGGACGTAGTAGCGCTCGCCGGTTTCGGGCCGCGCCGCCCTGACTTGCGCGAAGGTGCACTTGCGCGAAGGTGCGCCGACTACCGCTTCTGGCGCCTCCCCCGCGAATCTCTCGGTGCTCGATCAGGACGTTCTGTTCGCCAGCGATCTCCTCGACCAGTTTCTCGACAAAGACCACTTCCGTGTAGCCCTCGACGAACACGGCGAGCTTATTCATGGGCGACAGGCTCCTCGGCCGGCGGACCTTCCGCGAAGTCCATCTCGAGGAAGGAGAAATTGCTCAATCCGGTGAATTTGAAGTCGTCGAAGATGGCCTTGGAATTCCCGTAGTTCATCACGCGAACCCGGCCCCCGGTGCGACGAAGAACCGACCACGCCTTCAGCGGCACATTGTTCATCACGAAGCGGTCGTTTGTCGCCATCAGAAGTTGCACGTTTGACTCCGCCGTCCTTCGCTGTACCACCTCGATCAGGCCGAGCGAGCGGTCGAAGTCCAAGCCCTCTCCGATGTCGTCGATGATGATGCAATTCGGGCGGTTCGCGATTGCCGCGTAGTTGACGTGGATGAGCACCGCGAGAGCGCGGAACATCCCCTGGGACATGTCTGTCTGCTGCGTCACTGTCGGCAGATCGCGTTCCTTCACGTAGAGCACGACCGGGTTCACGGGGACGTGCGGCGGCGCCATGATCTGCACATCAGTGGGTGCCATCACCCCGATCTCTTCGATGTCGTATCCGATCTCGTTCATGTCGTTCCGGACTGCCTCGGTGAACTCCACAGGGAAATCCTTTTCCGCTTTCCGGAACAGAGCGATGACCGCGTTGGCGTCTGTGGGATCGGGTGGCGGCCCGTCCTTCACCAGCAGCGCGATTACCGCCCGGCCCATCGTGCCGCCGCATTCGTAATGGCGAACGCCCGCCCCCCACTCCGCTAACGGCTCAAGAAAGCGATGCTGGATCTTGTCCACTCGTGTGACGACCGCGCACTCGGATTCCGGGCTTTGGAAATCGAACTCCCGCTGCTCTTGCTCGTGGAAGATCTTCCCCGCTCCGCCAGCGCCTCGTTCCAGGAGTACCCGGTCACCGTCCTTGAACACTTCCTTGGTTACGGCACGGTTCTGGATTTCTAGGGTGTAGTGGAGAACTCGGCCGTCGTGTTCAAAGGTGGTGTGGTACGAACCGGTTGTGAGCTCGTTGGGCTTCTTTTTGCCACCGAGAAGATTTGCCAGCCCATTGATGAGGTTCAGAGTCCGACTCTTCCCGGTGGCGTTCTTTCCCACAACCAGATTCACTGGACCCAGAGTTAAGCCAGTCAATCGCCATTCGCGCTCGGTCCCCTGGAACTGGCTGTAGTCGATGGATTTCAGTCTCATCGGCGTAGCTCCTCTGCAAGTTCCCGGCCGATTTGCTCTTCTGCCCAGGCTCGCACCGAGATCCGAGCATTCCGGGCATTGTATCGGAGTTTAGGCGATCAGTCTTCAGCCTTCGGATCTTCCATCGCCATTCCTGAGCGACCGCGACCGTTTCCGGCTCGGGGCTTCTCGTGCCGAACGTGGAATTCGCCCGCGCTGATGAGAACCGCGCTCTCATCGCACCCCCCCGCGCTAACACGGAACAGACTGTACGCGGTGGGACGACCGAATACAAGCGCCGTCCGTCGCTTACGCTTCCGGCTCGTTCAGAAGCCCTCGCCGCCGTTCTTCTTGAGGTCGAGATAGGCGAGGTACAGCAGTCCGCCGAGCATCAGGTAGCACGTCGCCGTCGCCGGCAGCGACGACGAGCCGAACTTCACCGCGCTGCCCGCCGACGCCTTCAGCTTCGGCTTCACCCCGCGCCAGTCCACCGAATACACCTCGTCCAGCACCAGGTGCGACAGGAACCCGAGCATCACCCCGACGCCGAACAGGACGCGGATGGTGCGGTCCGGGCTGTGGTACGCGAGGTACACGCACAGCCCGGCCACGAACATCGCCGGGACGCTGTGGTACATGCCGCGGTGGACCGTGAACCGCTTGAACACGTTCGCCGCGAAGTAGCGGATGAAGATGTAGCCGAACAGGAGCGTGGCGAGAATCCCCTCGGACGACACGCCCGCGTGCATCAGTCGCCGGACGAACATGAGCGGGATGACCGCGGCGGCCAGCCCGAACATCTCGCGGACGGGGATGCCGGAGTCGCTGTCGAGGTCCGGGAGCATCCCGCCGACGGCGGTGACGCCGGCCGCGAGGATGCCGGCCTCGGTGGTGAACCCGAGCGGCTGCACGGCGATCCCGCCGTAGGCGATGCCCAGCGCGCTGGACACCGTGATGTGCGTGCGGAACCCGGCCATCCTTTGTTCCCTCGCCCCCAGTCCAGGGCCGCTCCGTGTTTGTGTCTGGGTGGCCGGGGCAGAGTCTTCGATG
>JAYUBA010000597.1:0-1797 GCA_043741075.1 Frigoriglobus sp. | reverse complement strand
GCGAACCGAGGAGCGGCAGTCGGGACCTCCACTTCCCTGGTCGCGGACTCTGCCGTCGAAGTCCGGACGCATCACCGGCTTTATGGGGCGACACGCCGAACCAGTAATTTGGCCGGTCGGCTGTGCGAGCGTCCTGACCCACCCACGAGGGTGCCCTCACCGAGCGGCCGGGTGAACACTCACGCACCCGGCCTGGGTAGTTACGCGCCGGAGATTTAACGCTTCGCATCCCAACGACATGACCTGGAGTTCCCCACGAGTCGTGGACAGTCTTTAGCGGTGGGTTTGGTGATGCGTCCGCTCGTACTCGGCCGGGGCGACGTACCCCAGCGACGAGTGCAACCGGACGCGGTTGTCGAACGCCTCGATGGACTCGAAAATGCTCGCCGTCGCCTGTTCGCGGGTGGCGTAATCCTCGCCGTGAACCAACTCCTTCTTGAACGAGCCATCAGTCACCTCCCTTCTGCGAACGCATTGTCGGGTCGGCCGGGTGCCGTCGCTTCGTCGGTGTCGTCAGTTTCGCCGGCGGTGTCCGACGGCCGTGATGCTCGACCTCGAACGATCGCAGCCGGCCCAGTCGCCGGACCTCGACCGCGTTCGCCCACACGACCCACCGACCATTATCGCCCCGCAACTGTCGCGCGTGCAGCCACCCCGACCACCGCCACCGGTGCACGACGATCGGCTTCACGCCCAGCCGCTTCGCCAACTCCGGCAGCCAACTCTCGTCGTCCCCGGGAAGATCGCCCGCGGCCCGCACGCCCGGCGGCACGCCGGCCTGGCCGAACTTCGCGAGCAACTGCCGGACCCGGTCCCCGGTGAACCCCTCCCCCCGGGCGGCGTAATGTCCCTCGCCGTTCAGCACCCCGGCGATCGCGTCGGCAGTTTGACCGTCCCCCCGGAGGTCCAGGATCCGCTCCCGGAGTTCCGCCAGCCGGCCGTGCGACCGGTAGGTCCGCAGGCCCTGGCGGATCTCTTGCCGGGTGACCACCTCGCCCCGCCAGTGGATCGCCACGTCGATCCGCTCGCCCTCGCCGTGCCGGTTCAACTCCACCCGCTCGATCAGCAGCCGGACGATGGCCCGGCGGTCCCCGCCGGTCGTCGTCGGCCCGTGCCACAGCCCCGGCAGGTCGGCGGCCAGGGCTTCGATTCGCTGCCGGCCCGCGGCGGTCAGGTGCCGCGGCTGCTCGGCCCGGAACCGGGCGAACTCCTCGTCCAGCCGCAGCCCCTCGGCCAGCTTCTGCTCCCACTGCCGCTCCAGTTCGCGCGCCACCAGTCGGTTCGCCGGGTCCACCGCGTCGTACTGCCGCCGAGCTCGGTCCGCTTCGTACCCGGCCCACTCCAGCCGCTGCTTCCAGTGCGCGTACAACCGCTCGCGACCCTGCTCGGCCCGTTCGGACGCCCGCAAGCTCAACTCCAGCGACGCCGGCTCGACCGCCTGCAACACCAGCGATGCGATGAGCCGGTCCGGGTAGGCGGCCACCACGCCCTGGCATCGCGGCCCGCCGTATTCCCGGAACTCCCAGTCGCAGGCGTACCGCGGGTTCGCCGACGCCCGCGCGTTTCGCGCCCCCATCGGCTTGCCGCACCGACCGCACCGGACGATCCCGTTCAGGAGGGTCGGTGCCCGGCCCGTCGCCTCCTTCGATCCGGGGCCGCGATCGTTCGCGGCCAGCCGTCGCCGGTTCGCCTCGAACTGCTCCCACGGGATGTACGCGGGGACGGCGTCCCGGAGCAGGCACACCCACTCCTCGGGCGGGGCGTCCCGACGGCCCGACTTCGGCTTGCCCGCGACCC
>JAYUBA010000596.1:0-6126 GCA_043741075.1 Frigoriglobus sp. | reverse complement strand
TCGATCTGGGGCTTTGGGACGGGGCGTACTACCTCACCGGCTACGCGATGGAAAGTGCGCTGAAGGCTCGCATCATCAAGGCATTGATGGCGCGCGATGCGTTCCCCGAAAAGAAGTTCTCCGAGAATTGCTGGACTCATGACCTCGTGAAATTGCTCGAGCTTGCGGGGCTGATGCCCGCCTGGACCGCCGCGCTCAACGCGAACCCGAACCTCTTGGTTAACTGGGGCACCGCCAAAGACTGGAAAGAAGACCGACGATACCACCGGATCACGGAAGCAGAAGCGAAGGACCTGTACGCGGCCGTAGCCGATGCCACACACGGGGTACTGACATGGATCAAGACGCAATGGTAAACGTCAACTTGGCCGGTGGCTGGCGACTCATCGACGCACTCGTCGGACGGGGCTTCACGGTCGAGGCCGCGTTCTGGGCGCGACTGAGCGATGAGGAAAGGTGGATTCTCTACCTCAGTTCACCGTTCGTCGGCGAACGGGGGCCTGGCGAATCCTACCGGCTCATCCACGCGATTCTCCGCGACGCGCCGGAATGGGGGATCGACGCGTTCACGGTGAGCGTCTTCGATGTCGGCAATCCGATGGCGAACGCGGCGGCCGACCTCGTCCGGCCCAAAGTCGCCGCCGGTTCGGTTGCGGTCGCGAACCCCAGACCGTACCGCGGCGTGACGCGGTACGGCGGCCGTTCCCTCGGCGGAACCCCCGTCGATGGTGCGTTCATCTACCCGCCCTGGGAACCGGGTATCAATCCGGTCGGCTGACCTTATCAACACTCACGACGAGGGCGACACGGTGGACAAGCTGTGGGCACCGTGGCGGCTGGCGTACATCACCGCGCCGAAGGACAAGCCGGCCGCCGGCGACGACTGCTTCATCTGCCGCGCCGCCGCGGGGGCCGACGACCGCGCGAACCTGGTGGTCCACCGCACCGAACTGTCGGCCGTGGTGCTGAACCTGTACCCGTACAACAACGGGCACCTGCTCATCACGCCCAAGGCGCACAAGGCCCGCCTCGACGAACTCACCGACGACGAACTGCTCGACACCCAGCGCACGCTGCGAATGCTGACCGGGGTTTTGGAGAAGCGGATGAAGCCCGACGGGTTCAACGTCGGGCTGAACCTGGGCCGCGCCGCCGGGGCCGGCGTGCCGGGACACCTGCACTGGCACCTCGTCCCGCGGTGGTTCGGCGACAGCAACTTCATGACGGCCGTCGGCGACGCGCGGGTGCTCTCGCAGTCGCTAGACGCACTGTACGATCTGTTGGTCGAAGAGCTAGCGAAGGGGTGAGCAATGTACGGCGTTCCGCCCGATCTGGATCTTTTGTTCCTGCACGAGGCGGAACTCATCCAGGTCGCACTTGGCGTCAACGAGGTGATCTTTCACTTCCACCCCGACGCCACCCTCACCTGCTCCGTTGACTCTTGGAGCCTCTTCGATGCGCAAGGCGTCTGCATTGATCGTGGGATTCTGTTCCCCCGACCGCCATTTCAGCTACACAGGTTGCTCGGGCAACGGGTGATCGGAACGACGGTGACCGCGCCGCGGCTTGTAGAAGTGATCTTTGAAGGCGGGGACCGACTCCGGGCCGAAGACACGTCGGAGCAGTTCGAATCGTTCACCATCAATGCGGAGTCGCCGCACCGGTTAATCATCGTGTAAGCATGCCCCGCAGAGCAAAACAATGCCCGCACCCATCACCGACGACCGGCTCGCCTTCGAGGACGGGTGGCTCGCGCCCTACGCGATGCCGTCGCGGGCCACGCGGGGCCGCCGGCACCCCGAACCCGGACACCCGTTCCGCTCCCTCTACCAGCGCGACCGCGAGCGCGTCGTCCACTGCACCGCGTTCCGCCGCATGACCGGCAAGACCCAAGTCCTCGTCGCCAGCGTCAACGACCACCACCGCACGCGGCTCACGCACACGCTCGAAGTGACTCAGATCGCCCGCACCGTCGCCCGCCGGTTGCGGCTGAACGAAGACCTCGCGGAAGCGATCGCGCTGGCCCACGACATCGGCCACCCGCCGTTCGGGCACGCCGGCGAGGACGCATTGAACGAGTGCCTGAAGCCGTTCGGCGGGTTCGACCACAACCTGTTCGGTCTCCGCCGCGTAGACGAGTTGGAGGAACGTTACCCGCAGTTTCCGGGGCTGAATCTGTCGTTCGAAGTGCGCGAAGCGTTCGTCCAGCACTGCGGGCGGCTCGACGCGCCGGAGTGTACCGAGTTCCGCGACGCCGGCCGCCCGCTGCTCGAAGCGCAGATCGCGGACGTGGTCGATTCCATCGCCTACGACACGCACGACACCGACGACGCGCTCGGGTTGGGCCTCATCACGCTCGCGGAGTTGAGCCGGGTGGAGTTCTGGGCGCTCGCGACGGACCGCGTTCGCGCCCATACGCCGGGCCTTTCGGACGGCCCGCTGCGGGTCGCGGTGGTGCGCGAGTTGCTCGCGTGGCAGGTGACCGACCTGCTCGAAGAGACCGGGAACCGGATCGTCGCGGCCAACGTCCAATCGGTCGCCGACGTTCGCTCGGCGACGGGGCCGTTGGTCGGCTTCGCGCCGGACGTGCGGCGCCTGAAGGCCGGGTTGGAGCGGTTCCTCCGCGAGCGCGTGTACAAGCACCACCGCGTACTGCGCATGACCGCGAACGGGAAGCGCATCTTACAGGCGCTGTTCGCGGAGTACGTGCGGTCGCCGGAACTGCTGCCGGAGAAACACCTTCGGCGGTGGACCGGGTCCGAGGCGGTGGTCGGCCCGCCCCCGCCCGGCTGGATGACCGCCGCCCGCACGCGGTTGGACTGCCTGGAGCGCGTGGTGGGCGACTACCTCGCCGGCATGACCGACCGTTTCGCGCAACTGGAATATCGGCGTCTATTTTTGCCGTCGATCGAACTGTAGAATCAGGTGTCAGGGAACAGGGAGTATGAAAATCGTCCTCTCTCCCGCGCAAAGCCCCGCGACGGCCGTCGCGGGGATTGTGGCGCGACTCATTTCCTGACCCTTGACCCCTGACCCCTGACCCCTGGTCTCCCCATGCTGCTCACGCTTCTCCGGGTCGCGTACGTCACGCTGCTCCTCGGGCTGGCGGTCGTGTCCGTCAGCATCTTCGTCGAGTCGGGCGACACCGCGACCACCGTCCTCGTCCCGCTCGGCATCCTCGGCGTCGGCGCGCTCGTCCTGTTAACGGATGTTCGCGAGAAGCAGAAGCAGATCACCACCATCTCCGCCATCTACTTTGGCCTGCTCCTCGGCCTCCTGCTCGGCTACCTGTTCTCGATGGCCGTGGTGCCGATCCTGGAGTCCACGTTCCCCGGCCAGCCGCAGATGGTACTGCTCGGCCGGGTGCTGCTGACGGTGGTCTGTTGCTATGTGACGATTTCGACGTTTCTGCAGACCAAGGACGAGTTTCGGTTCATTATCCCTTATGTCGAATTTTCCAAGCAGGTGAAGGGCGGGCGCCCGCTCCTGCTGGACACCAGCGTAATCATCGACGGGCGCATCGCCGACGTGTGCGATACTCGACTGATCGACACGCCGCTCATCGTGCCGCGGTTCGTGCTTCAAGAGCTCCAGGCCGTCGCGGACAGCTCGGACAAGCTGAAGCGGAACCGCGGGCGGCGCGGGCTGGACGTGTTGAAACGGTTGCAGAGCAACCCGAAGCTCCAGCTCCAGATGCACGACGGGAACGTGCCGGAACTGCGGACCGGCGAGCGCATCCGGGTGGACGAGCGGCTGGTGATCCTCGCGAAGGCGCTCAACGCCCGCGTCGTCACCAACGACTTCAACCTGAACAAGGTCGCCCAGTTGCAGGGCGTGGATGTCATCAACCTGAACGAGTTGGCGAACGCGCTGAAGACGGTGGCCCTGCCGGGCGAGGCGATGCCGGTGAAGGTGGTGAAGGCGGGCGACCAGATCGGCCAGGGCATCGGGTATCTGGACGACGGCACGATGGTGGTGATCGAGCAGGGCCGGGCGCTGATCGGGCAGGAGGTCTCGATCGTGGTCACGAGCGTGCTGCAAACGCCGGCCGGGCGGATGATCTTCGGCCGCCCGGACCAGCGCGTCAGCGGGTCGCACACGCCGTACCCCGGCGGGACCACGACGCCCGCGGGCGGGTCGCCGGGCGATTCGAAGATGGGCGGGCCGCCGGCCGACCCGAAGGCCGGGTCGGGGCCGCACGAGCCGTTGAAGGGGGGCGACCCCAAGAAGTAGCCCCACGCCCAGGCGACACGACATCTTCTTCGCCCCAACGGGGCGTCGGGAAATAGCCCAGGGCGTAAGCCCTGGGTCGCGACGGGCGACAAGAGCGTCGTCGGTTGGCTTTGCCCATAAACGTCAGAATGGCAGGCGATTCAAAGGCTTTTCGGCCCTGTTTCGTCCGAAATCAGGGGTTTATATCCAAAGCCTCGTCGGTTCCCTATTTCCCGACGCCCCGTTGGGGCGAAGACATCGGAATTGTCCTTCGCGATGTGGAGATTTCTTATGCGGGTCGTTCTGCTGGGGCTGGTCGGGTGCGGGGCCGTCGCGGTCGGGTGGGCGGCGGCCGAGTCGCCGAGCAAGCCGCTCTCCGAGCCGACCAAAGCGGCGGCCCCGGCCGCGGACAACCTGCCGCCGGCGGCGGCCACCGACATCGCGCTCGTCGAGCGGACGCTCGCGGCCCGCAAGGAGTACGAGAACAGCCTGAAAACCCTCCACGAGCACTACACCAAGGTCGGCGACAAGCAGCGGCTCGCCTGGACCGAGCGCGAACTGATGGCGTACCACATGATGTGGAAGCCGTCGTACAACCTGGACGTGAAGGATGTGCCCCCGCCGTCGCTGGAGGGGCGGGTGAACGTGAAGGAGGCCAACGACTTGTACCGGGCCGCGATGGAGTACAAGGGCAAGGGGTTCGGCGACGAGTACGTGCTGAACATGCGCCGCGCCGAGGTGCTGCTCCGCGAGGTGCTGGAGAAGTACCCGAACTCGGACAAGATCGGGGACGTGGCGTACCAACTCGGCGACGTGTACGAGGGCCGCGCGTACAAGCAGTACGACCGCGCCGCGAAGTACTACGAGCGCTCGACCCAGTGGGTCAGAGGCGCGCGCACCGACGCCCGGCTCCGCGCCGCGGTCCTCTACGACAAGCAACTCAACGAGCGCACGAAGGCCGTCGAGTTGTACCGCGGCGTGGTCGAACACGACACCGACGCCGAGCGCATCAAGCAGGCCGAGAAGCGCATCGGCGAGCTGACCGGGCGGAAGTGACCGGGCGCCCCGGCCGGTTCCTCGATGTCTCGACCCTCTCCCACAAGGGGAGAGGGCCAGAAGCCCCCCGTCTTCCTTCGTCATTCGTCATTTCCTTCCGGGACCGCCGGTCATACTCTGTCACAGAACTCACCCGCCACGGAGGTTCCCATGCGTCCGATCTACGCGCTCGCACTCGCACTCGGGTTGGTCGCGCTCGGCGGCGCCGCAAGGGCCGACGACGAGGCCAACAAGAAGGCGCTCAAGGATTTGGAAGGCACCTACCTGCTGATCGGCCTCGAGGGCAAGGGGCTGAAGGTGACCGAGGAGGACTTCAAGAAGGTCCCCGACGCGGACCGGAAGATCGTCATCAAGGGCGACCAGATCGTCTCGTACTTCGGCGGCAAGGAGGACCCGGCGGCGCTCAAGCTGGACGCGGCCCAGAAGCCGGCTCACATGGATGTCACCTCCACCAAGGGCGGGAAGACCGAGGTGAACTACGGCATCTACAAGCTCGACAACGGCGTCCTGATCGTCTGCGCGCTGGAGAAGGGCGAGGCGAAGGACCGTCCGAAGGAGTTCAAGGTGGACGGCAAGGAGATCATGATGACGCTCAAGAAGCAGGGCGCCAAGTAACCCCACCCCACGCGCCGCGGCCCGTCCGCGGCGGCCCGCTCACCACGCGACACGAGAAGGACCCGGTCATGGCACGCTTCGCGGTGGCCCTCGCGCTGATGTCGGTCGCGGCCGTCGGCCTCGCCCGCGCCGACGAGAAGGCGCTTAAGGACCTGGAAGGGACGTACAAGGTGCTCTCCATCGAGCGCGACGGCAAGGCGGCCGAGAAGGCGCTCGTCGAGACCTTCACCGTCACCTTCAAGG
>JAYUBA010000595.1:0-6127 GCA_043741075.1 Frigoriglobus sp. | reverse complement strand
CCGGAGCGTGAGCGACGGGGTGAATATCGGACCGCCAATCTGCGTCGGAGGTTCACCCCGTCGCTCACGCTCCGGGTTCGCCTTTTCAGTTCCCGCTTGCATTCCGGCGCGACTTCGGGCATGAGTGGAGGTAAGGCCGCGCGCCGATCGGCGGCAGCGCCAGGAGTTCACCATGACGGCAATCACCGCAGTTCTCCTCGGTAGCCTGACGTTCCCCGCACTCGCGCCGGTGCCACCGGAAGCGCCGCCGGACCCGATGGCCCGCGGGTACATGGGCATCACGGTCGGGACCGGGTCGCTCACGGTCGAGCGGGTCGAGCCGAAGTTGCCCGCCGACAAGGCCGGGCTGCGGTCCGGCGACATGCTGCTCCGCATCGGCACGCTCCAGCCGCAGAACTTCGATCAGGTCATCGCACACATCACCTCGTTCCGCCCCGGCGCGGTCGTGGAGATCGAGGTGCAGCGCGGCACCGAGAAGAAGACGTTCAAGGTGAAGCTCGCGTGCCGCCCGGCGGACCTCGACCTGCCGAGCCGCTACCCCGGCCAGCCGATCCCGATCGACGACTGACAGCCCTCGCAACCCGAAGTTCCCGCGGCCCGCGTCGGTCTCTCCCCCGGCGCGGGCCGCTTTCGTTGTCCGGGGTCGCGGGCACACGGTGCCCCCACTACTCCGAACGCCCGCCGCAACCTAAGATGACAAGGCCACTTCCGGCGCGGCGCGCGAGGACCGACCCCTTGGTATTACCGTACATCCTCGCCATCTGCCTGTGCGGGGTGTTCTGCCTCATCCCGGTGGCGATGTACCTGCTGTGGCTCGCGCGGGTCACGCGACGCGACCGCCCCACGCCCGTCTCCGGACCGTGGGACTTCGCCGGCCTGATGCTCGGCCTGTCCGGATTCATCGTGTTCGGCGGCGGGTTGCTCCTCACCCTCGTTCAGTCGAACTTCCGCTATTGGATGCGCGGCAACGTAGAAGCCCTCCGCGCCGTGTGGGTGCAGGAGCGCGTCACCTGGTCGCTGCTGGTGCTCTTCTACTTCGCCGTCGTGCTCGGCGGGATCGGCCTCACGCTCCTCGCGCGGCGGCGCACGCTGGTGGTGTACCACGTCGAACCGGCGGCGTTCGAGACGGCCCTGGCGGAAGTGTTCGACCAACTCGGCCGCCCGGTCGAGCGCCGCGGCAGGGCGTGGGGCGGGGACGTTACGTTGTGCGAACTGGACACGTTCGAGGCCGGGCGCACGGTCACGCTGCGGTGGGTGTCGAACGACCAGCGGTTGTTCGAGGACGTGGTGCGCCTCCTCCGCGCCGCGCTCGCGGCGCAGCCCACCGGCGAGAACCCCGTGAGCGGGTGGCTCATGTCCGGGGCCATCGGAACCGGCACCGTCGTCCTCTGTTCGTTCGGTCTGCTCATATACGGCCTGTCGCTCTTCGGCCGTTGAACCATTCCGAAAGTTCGCTGGCGTGCGCCCCGCGCGCGTGCCGATACAGACGGTATCGACCGGTCGGCGTTCGGTTCGACCACGGAAGGGGTACGCACATGAAGCGCATGCTAATGGCGGTGGCCGCGCTGGGGCTGGCGGCCGGGGCCGTTCGGGCGGACTGGGGCGGGCCGGGTGCCGCGCCGTCGGGCGGTGGCGGGGCCGGCGGGATGCCGCAGCTCCCCCAGCTCGGCGGTCCGAACACGCTGCTGGGGATGGGCGACCCGTCCAACGGGGCCGCACCGGACAAGTACGGGCTGCACCCGCGCATCAAGCGCCTGTTCCGGATGCAGCCGGCGCAGCCGTCGTACCAGCAAATGGGCTACGGCCAGAACGGCCCGGCGTACAACCCGACCGGCTACCCGCCGGGTTCGGCCGCCCCGGCCCAGGGCACGCTCGCGTTCCCGCACCACCCGTTCGTGCGCAGCCCGCGCGACTTCTTCATGCTCGATCTGAACAAGTAGGGTTCGTCGAAGAAACCGGCGGGCTGACGCCGCCGCTCGCCTTGAGGTGAGCGGCGGCGTCAGCCCGCCGGTGTGTTTCCCCTCTCCAACTCCTCGATCGCCTTGCGCACCGCGTCCGGCAGCGGGCACTTGCACGCGTTGCGGTAGTCGTAGCTCACCACGACGGCCGTCCCCTCGCACGCGACCGCGTCCCACGCCCGGCTCACGACCGCGTGCTCGAACGTCACGCGGTCCGGCTGAAGGTCGGCCGCGCGCACCCCGATCCACACGCGGTCGGGGAACGCGAGCGGCTTGCGGTAGGTCGCGCCCGTGCCCTTGAGGATCGGCCCCAAACCGGAGTCGCGCTTCAGAGCGAGCCAGCCGGTGCGCTCGATGTACTGCACCCGCGCGTCCTGGAAGTAGCGGAAGTAAACCAGGTTGCTGACGTGGTCGAACGAGTCCATGTCGCTCCAGCCGACATCGAGTTCGATCACGACCGGGAACGCGGCGAGCGCGGGGTGGGTCATGCGTTTTCAGAACCCACCCCCAACCCCTCCCTGAAGGGAGGGGAGCAAGAAGCCGCCGGTCTTGCTCCCCTCCCTTCAGGGAGGGGTTGGGGGGTCTCTTCTCCTACTTCCACTTGTTCTGCCTATCCAACTCTTTGAGGAAGTCGAGCGCCTCGTCCACGGTGCCGACCCGCGCGCCGGGCACGCGGCCCTTCGTGTCGAGGTCGCGGAGCAGCATCAGGTCTTCGAACTCGTCCGACTCCTCCAGCTTCTTCCGCGCGCGGTGGCCGAGCGTGCCCGCCCGGTACTCCAGCGCGAGCATGTGGTGCTCGATCAGCCACGCCGTCCGCGGCGTGATGAGGCCGTCGAGCGCCTGCAACCCGGCCGCGACGTGGTCGTACCGGTCGATCCCCTTCCCCACGTCGTGGAGCAGCGCCGCCTGTAGGAACTCCTCGTCCCACGGCCGCTCGTCGCGGGCCAACTCGAAGACCTGCAACAGGTGGTACAGCACGTCCCCTTCCGGGTGGTACTTCGCGTTCTGCTTCGCGGTCTCCAGCGGCAGGAGCAGCAGCCGGAACAGTTGGTACGGATCGACCGCCTCCTCTTGCTCGGCGATGGCGTCGTCGATGGACACCTCCGGGTGCTCGCGCGCGATCAGCTCTTCGAGTTCGCGGGTGCTGGCGCGCTCGATCGCCTTGCCCGTGATCGACGACTTGAACACGTAGTGCGCCTTGTCCTCCGCGTACACCGTCAGCTCGAAGTTGAACACGTCGAACACGTGGACGTGGGTGAACACGCGGCTCTCGCCGTTCTTCACGATCTGCTTCCGCTCCACGTCGTACTGAAGCCCTTCCGATTCGAGGGCCGCGGTAACCGGTTCGAGGTGATCGCTGAACAGGTGCAGGTCGATGTCGGACCCCTTGCGGGTGTGTCCGGTCATCACGCTGCCGATGAGCCGCGGGCGGAACCGGCACAGCAGGCGCATGAGGCGCAGCGCGTGGAGCCGCATGTCGCGCAGGTTCGCGGTGCGCGCGTCGCCCTCGTGGATGCGTGCGAACGTCTGGACCTGGTCGCGGATCTCCGCGTTGCTCGGCAGGTCGCTCGGCTTGACGGTGCCGCGGCAGAGGCGCTTCGCGGCCTTGCGCTTGGCGGTGAAGTACTCGGACTCGACCCGCTCGTACATGAGCCGGGCGGCCTCGAACGCGATGGCGTGACGCAACTTGGCGTCGGACATGCTGGTCGTGCGGCGGTAAGTTTTTAACGAGCCTGTCCGGTGCCGCCGCGAGGCTCTTTGGGATCATAGTCGAACGTCATAAAGTCGCAAGTCGTAACGTCGAAGACTTCCGCTGTCTTGGTCTTCGACGTTACGACTTGCGACTTTATGACTTGAGACTTACAGAGACCGCCAGTAGTCGAGGATGTCCGCCAGGGAGCGGTCGAGCGTGAGGCGCGGCTGCCAGCCGGTTGCGGCGCGGAGCTTGCGCACGTCGGCGCGGGTGATCGCGGTGTCCGACTTGCGGCCCGGTTCGACCGTCGGGTTCACCCGGATCGGGACGCGGGACATGGACACCAACCGGTCGAGCAAGTCCCCCATGCGGAACGACTCGCCGCGGGCCGCGTTGTACGCCTCGCCGCACAGTCCCTTCTCCAGCAGCAGCGGGAACCCGGCGACGAGGTCGCGCACGTCGGTGATGTCGCGCTTCGCGGACAGGTCGCCGGTTTCCACCACCGGCGCCTGCCTCCCGGCCTCGGCCGCGGCGATCTGGCGCGCGAAGTTGGGGACGGCGAAGTCCGCGCTCTGCCGCGGGCCGATCTGGTTGAACAGCCGGACGCGGACGATGTCGAGGCCGGCGCTGCGGGTGTACTGGTAGCTCACGAGGTCGGCGGCGGCCTTGCTGGCCGCATACGGGCTGGCGGGCTTGAGCGTGGTGTGCTCGTCACACGCCTCGTCGGGCCGGTCCGGTTCGCCGTAAATCAGTCCGGTGGAGACGAACAGCGTCCGCGGGCGCAGCCCGGAGCGGGCGATCGCGTCGTAGAGGGTGCGGGTGGCGGTCAGGTTCTCGGCCCACGCCCGGTCCGGGTCGCGGAACGAGCCGCCGGTGTTGGCGTAACCCGCGAGGTGAATCACCCATTCCGGGCGCGCGTCGCGGAGAACGCGCTCGGTGCCGGCGGCGTCGCACAGGTCGGCCGCGACCAGCTTCGCGTGGGGCGCGAGGTGGGCCAGCGGCACCGGCCACACGCCCCGCCGGCTCACCCCGACCAGCGCGTGCCCGCCCGCCGCCGCCAGGTGCTCCACCAGGTGACCGCCGACGAACCCGGTGATGCCGGTGATGAGTATCCGCATGGGGATGAGTGCGCGTGCGATTGCGAGTGTGGGATAAGGCGGAAGACTTCTGCCCGTCGTCTTTTCCCCTCACTCACGCTCGCACTCGTACTAGATTCCGCGGGCCTTGAAGTCTGGGACGGGCTGACCCTGGAGGCGGGCGAGGTCGGCATTCACCATCCGCTCGACGAGCTTCTCGAAGGTCACGTCCGGGGTCCAGCCGAGTTTCCGCTTGGCCTTGGACGGGTCGCCGATGAGCAGGTCCACCTCCGCCGGGCGCACGAGCGACGGGTCGATCTTCACGTGCTTCTGCCAGTCCAGCCCGACCGCGGAGAACGCCAGTTCCACCAGCTTGCGCACCGTGTGCGTCTCGCCCGTCGCCACCACGTAGTCGTCCGGCTGGTCCTGCTGGAGCATGAGCCACATGGCCCGCACGTAGTCCCCGGCGAAGCCCCAGTCGCGCTTCGAGTCCAAGTTCCCCAGCCGCAGTTCGGTCGCCATGCCGAGCTTGATGCGGGCCACGCCGTCGGTCACCTTGCGGGTGACGAACTCGCGCCCGCGGCGCTCGCTCTCGTGGTTGAACAGGATGCCGCTACAGCAGTACATGTTGTACGACTCGCGGTAGTTCACCGTGATCCAGTGGCCGTACACCTTCGCCACCCCGTACGGGCTGCGCGGGTAGAACGGCGTGTCCTCCTTCTGCGGCACCTCCTGCACCTTACCGAACATCTCGCTACTGGACGCCTGGTAGAAGCGGATCTTGCCCGGCCCCAGCAGGCGGATGGCTTCCAGCACGCGGGTGACGCCGATGGCGGTGAACTCGCTGGTCAGCACCGGCTGCTTCCAACTGGTCGGTACGAAGCTCTGGGCGGCGAGGTTGTACACCTCGTGCGGGTCCGACTCCTTCATCACGTCGATAATGGAGAGTTGGTCGAGCAGGTCGGCCTGGTGCAGGTGGATCTTGCCCGCGAGGTGTTCGATGCGCTCGAACGACTCGGTGCTGGAGCGGCGGACGATGCCGTGGACCTCGTACCCCTTTTCGAGCAGCAGTTCGGCCAGATAACTGCCGTCCTGACCGGTGACGCCGGTGATGAGCGCGCGCTTCATGCGAACCGCCTTGTACACGGATGGAAGCCCCGCGTTCCGCGCCCCGGTGGGCGCGGGCAGGGCCGTCGTGGTTGTTGTATAACGTGCCGGCGGTCGGGCACAAGTGGGAAACGTGGGGGGGATGTGGTCCGAAGGCGAGCGGAGCGCGTCTTCTGGCCCTCTCCCCTTGCGGGAGGTACTTGATTAGCCCCTCGTCCGGTCTGCATGACGCCTCAGTCACTACGATGGCGGCATGGACGAGCCCGCGTGTCCCGGTTGTCGGGATCTCCTCC